>JAGWML010000160.1 GCA_028873155.1 Acidobacteriota bacterium | reverse complement strand
AAGACCTGACGCCTGCATTGGAGCGCATTCAGACATCGCTCGCAAAAGTGCGCCATCTACGGGAACGGCCCGCGGGAAGAATCAGGCTCGCGGTGGCTCGGTCGGCTGCTCTGATGGTGCTGGTGCCGAAGCTCGCACAGTTCAATCAAGCCTATCCTGACATTGTTCTGGAGGTCACCGTCTCGAACAGTCCCATGGATCTGGTGGCAGGGGAGTTCGACGCTGGAATCCAGATTGGCGAATTCATTCAGCGGGATATGATTGCCGTTCGAGTCACCAGGGATTTGCGTCTGGCGGTGGTGGGCTCGCCGGAGTACTTCAAGGCGCACCGGCCACCGCGCACACCGCATGACCTGAAAGAGCACGCGTGTGTCGGCTTTCGTTTCAGTACAGGGATGTATCGCTGGGAGTTTGAAAAGGGACGCAAACAAGTGACCGTGAACCCGCGAGGGCCGGTGAGCTTTGATGATCCGGACCTGGTGATCGATGCGCTCTTGAGTGGGATCGGTCTCGGAGTTGCGCTGGAGGAAGTGCTGTCACCGCTGATCCGGGAGCATCGTCTGGTCCAGGTTCTGCAGGATTGGTGTCCAACGTTTCCGGGCTTTTACCTGTATTACCCGAGCCGTCGCCATCAGCCGGCAGCATTGGCGGCGTTGGTTCGTTCCTTGCGCCTGCCGGCGTGACACGACAATCAGCGTGGCCGGCGGTGGGGATGGGGATGCGTGATCTAGAGATGGGTTGGCGCCCTTTATAGGGATGGATCGGAGAGTGGCCGCGCGAGATTTGAAGGCGAGCCGTTTGCGGGCCAAAAAGAGAGGGACGCGCTGGAGCGCGTCCCTTCTGGCAGGAGGCCAACTGCGCCAGTTAGAAGAGGAAGTGGATGCCGCCCTGGAGGGTGCGGTTGGTGTTGAGCTGCGAGCTCACCGTTCCGAAGGCGGACGATGTGGGGTTGCTGTTGGCGCCGTTGAACTGGGGGCGGTTGAATGCATTGAAGGCATCGACGCGGGGCTGGATGATCATGCGCTCGCCGATGGTGAAGTCCTTGAGGATCGAGAAGTCGAAGTTCTTGGTTGGGTCAGAGCGCAGCAGGTACTGCGGGAAGGTGCGGTAGTTATAGCCGTTGGGCTGGTCTGCTGCGACCGTATCGAAGGTTGAGGTATTGAAAGACGGGGTGGTGGTGTCATGCGGGTTGTTGTGGAAGTCGCTCCATGTGCCGTTGTAGATGACGTTGCCCCAACTGAGCGGCGTGCCGGAGAGGTACTGATAGATGGACGAGATCTCCCATCCGCCGATGATTTCGCTGAGCAGGGTGGAGTCATGCAGGAACATGCGGCCCTTGCCGAAGGGGAGCTGGTAGATGACGGTGACGGAGGCATGGTTGGGGAAGTCCGAGGTGGTCTCTCCGTACCAGAGCGGGCCGCCGGCGTTGAGCTGGGTGAAATAGCCGAGCTGGCGGGAGTACTCGTAGTTGAAGTTGAACTCGAGGCCCTGGGACATGCGCTTGCTGAGGCGCAGCATCAGCGCGTTGAAGTTGGCGCTGGCTCCGGGGACGAGCGAGTGTGAGACGCCGGTGTACTCGGGGTAGCTGTGGAGCAGCGAGGCCACGCTGACAGTCTTCGACGAGTTGAGGCCTGTGGCCGGTCCGGGGATGATGCCGTAGAAGGGGTTGGTGGTGGAGGCATTCAGCGTGGTGGTGAGGCTCTTGTCAAAGGTCGCCTGGTGCACGAGGAAGGGCAGCAGACCGACGGCGCTGTCGTTGTTGGTGTAGGAGTTGTGGACCTGATGATCGCCGAGGTAGCCGACTTCCGCGAGCCAGTTCTGACCGAACTGCTTCTGGATGTCGAAGCTCCACTTCTCCGAATAGGGAACCTTGACAGGCCCGTAGTAGAAGATGCTGTTGCCGAGGTTGGTGTTGATGCCGTAGGTGCTGCCGTAGGGCTTGACGATGGGGTTGGATGCTGTCGGGAATGGGTCCGCGACCGTCGTGGCCGGCGAGAGGTTGTTGTTGGTGGAGGTGATCATGTTGGTGGTGTTGGAGAAGCCATAACTGGGGCCGGCGTTGTAGTCATTGAAGGGATTGACGTAGATGCCGAAGCCGCCGCGGATGGCGAGGGTGTTGTTGAAGAGGCCCGGCGCATAAGAGAAGCCGAAGCGCGGGCTGACGTAGACAGGCGCAGTGGAGTAGGGCGAGCGGTTGCTGCTGGTGGCGTAGTTGATGCCGCCGGTGGCGGAGAAGCTGCTTGCCGGTAGCTGCGAGATGGGATGCGCGGCATAGGCAGTGGCCGCTGCGGCGGTGACTGCGTTGACGGTGGCGGGGTTCCAGCCAACGACCAACTGGTTGTTGCTTTCGACGAGCGGGGTTTCATGCTCGAGGCGAAGGCCGATGCTGAGGGTCAGATTGGGCATGACCTTCCAGTCGTCCTGGGCGAAGTAGCCCATGTACCAGTTGTTGTATTGGAAGCGAGTGTTGACGTCGAAGGAGCCGCTGGTGGCGAGGCCCAGCTCAAAGAGCGCGAGTGATCCGCCGAAGCCCTGCGGCTGACCGCTGCTGCCGGAGGTGACGAAGTCGCCGGTGGAGGACTTGAAGGTGAAGTTGCCGTTGGCGTTGCCGGGCGAGACGGCAGAGTCCTTGTTGGAGCGGAAGTCCGGGCCGAATTTGAAGGAGTGACGTCCCCAGGTCTTGTTGAGGCTGGCGAAGAGCTGAATGTTGTCGTAGTACTCGACGTTGCCGGGCTTGCCGCTGAGGGTGGGGATGGAGTTGGAGTCAGAGAAGCTCATGACGGGCAACGCCAGCACGGTGGAGTTGCTGGAGAGATAACCGGGCAATCCGAGCGTGGTTGGATTCTGGCCGAGGCTGTTGGGACCGGAGAAGGTCTCATAGCGGCTGAAGCCGAGACGCGTCTCAAGGCTGAGCGAAGGCGAGAAGGTTTTGACGTTGTCTGCCTGGCCGCCGAGGAGGTTGACGGTGGAGGTGGTGCCGGAGAGAGCGTTGCTGAAGATGTTGTTCTGCGCGTTGGTGTAGTGGCTGCGATGGAACTCGAAGAAGGCCTTGTCGAGATCGCTGACGGTCCAGTCGATGCGGGCCTGGTTGGACTTGTAGCGGTTGGTGGTGGGGTCGCTGGCGAAGAAGTTGTTTTCGCCGTCGGGCTTGGCGGAAGGCCCGGTGTAGTTGGGCATGGGCACAAGCTTGAGATAGGCCTGCGCGATGGGACTGACGGTGAGGCCCGCGTTGGAGAAGACGTTCCCAGGGATGGCGGAGCGGACGACGTTCTTGCCGGAGAGCGCGGCGGTGAAGGGGTTATAGAGCTGCGGATTGCCGGAAGTGGTGAGCAGGTTGGAGAAGTCGCCGTTGCGCTCAGCCTGTGTGGGTACGGTGGTGATGATGGTGTTGGGCGCGTTTCCGTCGTAGCCTTCGAATGCGTAGAAGAAGAAGAGCTTGTTGCGTCCGTGGACGAGGTGCGGAATCTCGACGGGTCCGCCGATGGTGGCCGCGTACTGGTTGAAGTGGGTGGATGGGACAGTGGCGCCATGCGTTGTGAAGTAGGGCTCGGCGGTGAAGGGACGCGAGCCGGCGTAGTACTCGGACGCGGTGCCATGGAGGCTGTTGGTGCCGGACTTGGTGGTGATGTTGACGGTGCCGCCGGAGGTGTCGCCGAGGGCGGCGTTGGCCGCGAACTCATCGACGTGGACGGCATTGACGGCATCGAGCTCCGGGCTGAAGCCGGAGGTGCGGCCGGAGTCTTCCATGTTGGGGACGCCGTTGAGCAGGAGCTCGTTGGAGGATGAGGCGCCGCCGCCGAGGGAGAAGTCGTCGCCGGTGGAGTTGCCGAAAGGCGTGACCTGGGACTCGGAGTGCTTGCCCTTGGCTACTGCGCCGTACTCAAGGTGAGCGAAGCCGATGGGCGATCGGCCGTTGCTGGGCAGGTCTTCGACCTCTTCAGCGGTCAACTCCTGGCCGGTGGAGGCGGTGGCGACGTCGACGAGAGGCGTTTGGGCCGTGACGGTGACGGTCTGGTTGACCTCGCCCACCGCGAGAACGATGTTTTCGACGACGGTCTGCTCGGTCTGGAGCTCGAGGCCGGAGTGGATATAGGTCTTGAAGCCTGACATGGTGGCCTGGACGCTGTAGGGTCCGGGAGCAAGAAATGGAGCCGTGTAGCTGCCGGCGGAGTTTGACCGGAGGATCGTCTTCGCGCCGGTGGAAGTGTTGGTGATTTCAATCTGCGCGTTGGGGACGATGGCGCCGGTCGGGTCAGTGACGCGGCCGGTGAGGGTGGAGCGCATCTCCTGAGCGAGGGCCATGCCGGACAGCGAGATGACTGCGAGAGCAACTGCAAAAAAGCGCTTCATGGGGACTCCGTAGTAGTTTGCGGGCTAAGCCAAATGCCTTTCTGTCGAGGCTCAGTCACGATAAGAAGCAGGAATTCGAGTGTCAAGTGCATTTTGGAAAATAAGGCACATGTTTTGAAAATTAGAGTTCATGGTCTGCAAAGAATGAAAAATCAATGACATTTCCGGCGGGTCTGGGCGGGGTGGTCTGAAAAAGTGCCGCTATGCGGAATGCATTTTGAGGGCTTTACAGAAAGGGCGGACGCACGGCAAGCGGCGCGATTGCGCTGGACGAGGGACAGGGCTGCGCGGCATGTGGATCAGCAGGCGGCGGCGATGCGGCTGGCGGCTTCAAGGACGGCTTTACGCGTGGCTTCGTCGCGCTCAGGCGTCATGCGAAGGATGGGCGTGGAGAGGCTGAGGGCGGCGACGACGGGCTTGCCCTCGGCGCGGATGGCGGCGCTGTAGCAGATGCCGCCAAGGATGGACTCTTCGCGGTCTGCAGCGATGCCGGTGCGGCGAATCTCAGCGAACTGCGCGAAGAGACGCGCGCGGTCGGTGATGGTGTGTTCGGTGCGGCGGGCGAGGCCGTAGATTTCGAGGATCTGATCGGCGAGGGCCTGCTCCTGGAAGGCGGTGATGGCCTTGCCCATGGCGCTGCAGTGGGGCGGCAGCACGCGGCCGATGCGGTTGGACATACGGATTTCGTGAAAGGTTTCGACGGAATCGAGGACGTGGATGCGGTCTTCGTAGAGATAGGCTAGGCTGGCGGTCTCATTGAATTGGTGGGCGAGGCGTTCGAGCTCGGGGCGGGCTTTGTCGCGCAGCACGTTGGCCTGCTCGATGAGCCAGCCGAAGCGCAGGCGGGGCGCGAGCTGGTAGGTGCCATCTACTGCTTGCTGAAGATAGCCGTGCTTTTCAAGGGTGAGCAGGACGCGAAAGAGCGTGGACTCAGGCAGGCCGGTTTTGGCGCCGATATCCTTGAGCGCAAGAGCGGCTTTGCCGTCGAAGGAGTCGAGCACATCGAGGGCGCGGCCGATGGAGCGCAGGTAGTACTGCTCGCTGGAGGGGGTGTCTGTGGCAGACTGGAGCGCCCACTTGGGAATGCGGCGGCGGATTGGCTTTTTGGCTTCGAATGCGGTGGTGGACTTGCCCTTCATGAATAGCGCTGCCTTTCCCGTGGAGAGACGCGATGTGCGTGGCGGTTGGGGAGCGCAACAAGTACTTCCGCTCTCCAGTTGTGCGCCTTCTTTATACGGGAGCGGAGATGATTTGTGCAATAACTTTCACTTTTGCAGGATTAGTTTGACAGTGGAGTTGAAGGCATGTAGAACGGTGCTGCCTGCAACCGCCGAGAACACTGGGCGGAGGAGTGCGCCGCAGAGAGTGCGAAGGGCGGCAGGTTGAGAGGAACGATGGATCGCAGAGAAGTGATCAAGCTGGGCGCTGGCGCGCTGGTGACAGGGATTACGGCGGCAGTGCCGGCCGAGCAGCAGAGCCGGGCTGGTGCCGCGGAAGCCGTGGAGCAGTGGAGTGTTTTCGAGGCGAGTTTGCAGGGGCCATCGAGCGGAAATCCCTTTGTGGATGTGACGTTTGGCGCGCGCTTCACGCTGGAGCACCGGACGGTGGCGGTGACGGGATTCTACGACGGCGCGGGCGTGTACAAGGTGCGGTTTTCGCCGGACACGCCGGGGCGCTGGACGTATGAGACGACGAGCAGCGCGAAGGAACTGGCGGGGCAGACGGGCGCGGTGGAGTGCGTTGCGGCGAAGGCGGGCAACCGCGGGCCGGTGGGCACAGCACACCAGTTTCATTTCCAGTATGCGGACGGGACGCCGTATTTTCCGTTTGGAACGACGTGCTATGCGTATGGATTTATTTGCGCGCCGTGGGATGCAACGACGCTGGCGGCGCTGAAGCGCGTGGGCTTCAACAAGGTGCGGATGTGCCTGCTGCCGAAGCCGCTGGGGCAGCGCAAGCCGGTGGCGATGCCGTTTGAAAGGATTGGTGAGGCCGTGCCCGCGGGTGCGGAGACGCTGGAAGACGGCGGGCAGAGCAAAGAACGCTTCGACCTGATGCGGCTGAATCCAGAGTACTTTCGCCATGTGGAGGAGCGGGTACAGGATCTGCAGGCTGCGGATATTCAGGCGGACGTGATTCTGTTTCATCCGTACGATGCGTGGGGATTCAAGTCGATGGGCGCGGAGGCGGATGATCGCTACCTGCGCTATGCGGTTGCGCGGCTTTCCGCATACCGGAATGTGTGGTGGTCGATTGCAAATGAGTTCGACCTGGTGAAGTCGAAGTCGATGACGGACTGGGACCGGTTCTTTCGCATCGTGCAGGAGAGTGATCCGTACAGCCGGCTGCGGTCGATTCATCACAGCCGCGCGCCCTATGACCACTCGAAGCCATGGTGCACACACGCGAGTTTGCAGGAGTACGACTTTGAGAAGTCGCCGGAGCGGCTGGCGGCGTGGAACAAGCCGATTCTTTATGACGAAATTCAGTATGAGGGCAACATTGCGCGGCGGTGGGGGAACCTGTCGCCGGAGGAGATGACGCATCGCTTCTGGCGCGCGATTGTGGCGGGGGTGTATGCCACGCATGGCGAGACGTACATCACGACGGATGGAAGCCCGGTGTGGTCGGATGCAGGCGAGTTGCGTGGGACGAGCGGAGCGCGGATCACGTATCTGCGCAAGCTGCTGGAGCGCACGGGCACAACGGGGCTGATGGCAGCGGAGCGGCCCTA
>JAGWML010000159.1 GCA_028873155.1 Acidobacteriota bacterium | reverse complement strand
TGTGCTCCCGGCGACTACGCCTTCTGGCTCGATCTCGGCATCGACCTGCTCTACTGCACCAACGACATCAGTTGCCTCAAGCAGGCCGCAGGCGACTCCCTCAGCCGCGCACGCGAAATCCTCGAGCGCGCCCCGGTTGCACGCAAGGGATGACCGCGCTCACTCTTCAGCAGGTTCCCACGCTCGTCTTCGGGCCGGGTGCGCTCGACAGCGCCCGCGCATACCTGGAGGCGCGCGGCATTCTGCGTCCTTTCCTCGTCACCTCGCCCAGCAATCGCCTCCACGCAGCCCAGCTTCATCCCGCCGCGCTCATCGATGACTCCACGCGCAGCGAGCCGACTGTCGCTCACTTTGAAGCGCTTCTTGCAACTGCGCGCGCCTTCAAACCCGACGCCATCATCGGCCTCGGCGGCGGCAGCCCGCTCGATGCCGCCAAGCTTATCGCCGCGCTCTGCCTCAGCGCCCAAAGCATCCACGACGTCTGGGGTATCGCCAATCTCAACGGGCGCAGCCTGCCGCTGATCTGCATTCCAACTACCGCAGGCACCGGCAGCGAAGTCTCGCCCAACGCCGTTCTGCTCGATGAAGCGGCCTGCGCAAAGAAAGCGGTCATCAGCCCGCATCTCGTCCCCGACGCCGCATTCATTGACTCCACCCTCACCCACACCGTGCCGCCGCACGTCACCGCCGCCACCGGCCTCGACGCCCTTACCCACTGCATCGAGGCCTACACCAACCTGCACGCCCATCCCCTCGCCGATACCTGGGCACTCGACGGCATCCGCCACATCGCTGCCCATCTCGTCACCGCCGTTCGCGAGCCCGCCAACGCCGAAGCCCGCGAGCACGTCGCGCTCGGCAGCCTCTCCGGCGGCTTCTGTCTCGGCCCTGTCAACACCGCCGCCGTGCATGCACTCAGTTATCCTCTCGGCAGCCGTCATCACATCCCGCACGGCCACGCCAACGCCATCCTTCTGCCGCACGTCTTCCGATTTAACTCGGCCGCCGCGCCGCATCGCCACGCCGCCGTCGCCCAAGCTCTTGGCGCGATCTCCGGACCCACTGACCAGGCCACCGCCGCAGCAGGTTGCGACCGGCTCTGCCAGCTCATCGCCGCCACTGGACTCGAGATGCGTCTCTCCGCGCTCCACATAGCGGAATCCGAGATCCCTGCGCTCGCCGCGGAAGGTCTCGCCGTCACCCGCCTCATGCGGAACAATCCCCGGCCCATCTCGCATCAGGATGCGGAGTTCATCTACCGCGCGGCCTTCCACGGCGCTCTCACCGAGTAAGTCTATTTCCAGAAAGTGCTGTTTACTTTCAGAAGAGTCTTGCGCCCTCATCTGTCGCTGCGTACACTGCTCTTCGCCATGCCAATTCCTCGCCCCCTTGCGGCTCTTTTGCTCGCCGCCGGCCTGCCTGCCTGCGCCGTCGGCCAGGCTCCCGCCGCATCCGCTCCGCCTGCTTCTCCGCTCCATCTGCTCCGCCCTGAAGATTTCCATCCCTACATCGTCCAGTTCGCCGGCGATGAGCGCGAAGCGACGGGCAAAGCGCCCGACACCGATCCATGGCCCTGGCTGCAGGCCAACATCCCCTTCTTCGCCAGTTCCAATCAGCAATTTGAAGAGATGTATTACTTCCGCTGGTACGCATGGCAGAAGCACGTCGTCCAGAGCAGCCGCGGCACCCTCATCACCGAGTGGCTTCCCAAGCCCGCTGAGCCTGACGGCTTCTTCGGCGCGCTGCCCGACGCCGCACCGTTCCATCTCGGCGAGGCTCGCTGGTTGCGCAATCCCCATATCGCCGAGGACTACGCCCGTTTCTGGATCTCCCGCGGCGCCGACCCGCGCAAATACAGCTTTCCCCTCGCCGACAGCGTGCGCAACGTCGTCCTGGCTACCGGCAACACACGCCTCGGCGCTGAGATGCTGGCAGGCCTGATCGACAACGACAAGGCGTGGGACGATCATCTGGATCGCTCCACCGGCCTCTATTGGCAGATCGACACCCGTGATGGCATGGAGAAGTCCATCGGCGGCGACGGCTACCGGCCCACGCTCAACAGCTACATGGTCGCGGACGCCCGCGCCATCGCGGCCTTTGCCACCGCCGCCGGCCAGCCCGCGCTCGCCGCGCACTACACCGCCAAAGCGCAGATGCTTCAGCACCTCATCGATACAAAGCTCTGGAACCCGCGCGACCAGTTCTACGAAGCCCTCTCACCCGCGCCCGACTCCGGCATCCTCACGCAGAAGCGCTTCCTCGATCCCGGCACGCGCCTGCAGTTTTCCGGCGTCCGCGAACTCATCGGCTACCTCCCGTGGGCCTTCTACCAGCCCTCAACTGACCGCGTTATTGCCTGGCGGCAGCTCTTCGATCCCCACGGCTTTGCGGGAAAATATGGCCCCACCACCGCCGAGCGCAGCAGCCCGCGCTTCCGCTTCGCGTCCACGGACCAATGCACCTGGAACGGCCCATCCTGGCCCTTCGCCACCACGCAAACTCTGCTTGCGCTCGCCAATCTCTTGAACGGCCCTGCACAGCCGGACATCACCGCCGCGCAGTACTACGCGCTCTTCTCCAACTACGTCCTCTCGCAGCACATCCAGCTTCCCACCGGCCGCACCATCGACTGGATCGATGAAGACCTCGACGCCGACACCGACGAGTGGATCGCCAAAGACATGCTCCTCGCCAAACGCAAGCAGGTCGGCCGCGGCAACTACTACAACCACTCCGGCTTTGCCGACCTACTGATTACCGGCCTCATCGGCCTGCGCCCGCGCACCGACAACACCGTCGCCCTCCATCCGCTGCTGCCTGCCGGCCAGTGGACCTATTTCGCTCTCGATGGCCTGCCCTATCACGGCCATCTGCTCACAATCGTCTATGACGTCACCGGCCGCCAGTATCATCAGGGCCGGGGCCTCACGCTCTTCGCCGATGGCAAGAAGCTCGCGCATCGCACCACACTCGGCCCTCTGCAGGCGGAACTACCCTCGCTCCAGACGAAGGAGCCTGCGCCATGACACTTATAAAGGAACACCGCACCGTGCCCATCTTCCACAAGACCACTGCCAGTCTCATCCTCCTCTCCGCGTCGCTCGCCGCGCAGCAGTCAGGCACTCCGCATATTGATATGACGCAGATCCCCGCCGGTTCCTTCCGTATGGGTGCCGATCCGCAAACCCTCCCCGCCGCCATCACTCAGGGTTTCGGAATCATGTCGCCGCGTCCAGCACACGGAGACTTCGACGAAGTCCCCGCGCATCGCGTGACGATCTCGCACGATTTCGCCATCGCCACGCATCTCATCACCGTCGCCGAGTTCCAGCAGTTCGACCGCGCCTACAAGCCCGTCGCTGCCTATCCCGACTACGCCGCCGGCATCAGCTATCAGCAGGCCACCGACTTCTGTGTATGGCTCTCCAAAAAAGAAGGCAAGCCCTACCGCCTGCCCACCGAGGCCGAGTGGGAGTACGCCGCCCGCGCCGGCCACCAGACGCCCTTCTTCACTGGCGACACCCCGCCCGCGCGTGGCACACCCAATCCCTGGGGCGTCTTCATCGCCGAAGGCACGCCCGAGTGGGTCGCCGACTGGTACGGCCCATTCCCCTCCGCCTCACAAACCGACCCCACCGGCCCCGTCACCGGCCACTTCCGCGTCGTCCGCGGCGGCGGCCTAGACTTTCGCAAATCCAAACCCGGCGAGGTTCTACCCGCCCAGTCGCCCTACTTCGCGCGCTCCGCCAATCGAGCCAGCATGGCGCCCAGCTACGCCTCCGCCACAGGCAACATCGGCTTCCGCGTCGTGCAGGCACCACCACTCGCTCCGCATCCCGCGCCCCCCGCCGAACACTTCTTTGAAACCGCCGTCAAGCAGACTCCCGTCGACCTCACCCTCGGCCCCGATCCTGCAAAGCCCTTCTTTCATCTCCACGAGCTCTTCCCAAATCTGAATGGCAAATCCATGCCGGAAGTCGGCTGGCGTATCGGTCTCGCGCGCGGCCTCGGCATCGGCTACCACAACTCCGCCATCCAGGTCCTCAGCAACGGCGACCTCCTCGCCGCCTACTACAACACGCCCGACAAGGAAGACGACCCCGACCAGACCATCCTCATCCTGCGCCGCCGCGCCGGGGCAGAAGACTGGGACATGCCCGAGCCGTGGCCCTACTTCGCCGACGCCGCCAACGCCGCGCCTGTCTTCTGGAATGACCACGGCAAGCTCTGGCTATTCTGGGGATTTCCCCGCCTCATCGGCGCACCGCCTTTCGCTTATATGACCTCGCTCGACAACGGCGTCACCTGGAGCCCCGTCCAATTTCCCCGCTTCACCGCGCCCATCGGCCGCTACGTCTCGCAGCCCATCAACTCCGTCGTGCGCACCGCCGACGGCACCATCCTTCTCCCCACAGACTCCACCGGCCGCGACGCCGACGGCAACGGCTCCATCTCCGCAGTCTGGGGCACGCACGACGACGGCAAGACCTGGTACGACACCGGCGGACGTACCGCGGGCCGCCACACCACCATCGTCCTCGCGCGCAACGGCGACATCCTCGGATTCGGCGGCAAAAACTCCGCCATCGACGGCCACATGCCCCTCGCCACCAGCAGCGACGGCGGCAAGACCTGGCGCAAATCCGCCACGCCCTTCGACGAGCTCATGAGCGGCGAGCGCCCCAGCGTCATCCGCCTCGCCTCCGGCCGTCTCTTCTTCGTCGCCGACTTCAATGCAACGCACCAGAAGCACATCCACAAAGACGGCGCTTACGTCGCGCTCTCCAGCGACGACGGCAAAACCTGGACGCAGAAGCGCCTGCCCGCCGACATCCTCACCGTCGGCTACGTCACCGCCACGCAGGGCCCCGACGGCGTCATCCACATCGCCACATCCAAAAACACCGTCAACTACGAGATCGAACTCAACGAAGCGTGGATTCTCTCCGACGCGCCCGCCGTCGCCGCGCCCACCACCATCACCAACATCGCGCATCACACCGAGCGCTGGCCCGGCGGCAAGCTCAAAGCCACCTGGTCCACCGGACGGGCCACCGATGGCCGCATCCTCCTCGAAGGCCCGCAGACACTCTACGACGAAGCCGGCCGCAAACAATGGACCGCGACCTTCCACCTCGGCATCAAGACCGGCGATGAACGCTTCTACCGCGCCGACGGCTCCATTGCTTGGCAAAAATCCTACGCGCCCGACGGCACCTGGACCTGGCGCAACTTCGACAACGCAGGCCACCCCACCTCCATATCGAAGTGGCAAGGCAAGACCCTCCTCGACGCCACCTTTCCCGGAGAGCAAGAACCATGAGCGAAGTCGGTGCCGAGTGCCGGAAGCTGAGTGTCCCATCCATCATCTTTGGAAGTTCGGAATCAAAAACAGCTTTGGGTGCCCCATCCATGACGTTCGCGCAGCGGACGACATGGGTGGGAAGGCACAAACCCACGCACCAGCACCGCACCCTTCGCCACTCCCCAGCCACAAATCCGGGTGCCCCATCCAATGCGCGGCCTCATCGCGCATTGGGTGGGAAACGAGGAACCCACGCACCAGCACCGCGCCCTTCGCCACTCCCAGCCACAAATCCGGGTGCCCCATCCAATGCGCAGCCTCATCGCGCATGGGGTGGGAAACGAAGAACCCTGAATTGGAGTCTTCGCGCATGAGAATGGCCCGCCTGTTCCAACGGACAACCATTCTTTTCCTCGCTGCCGTCGTTGCGTCTGCCACCGGCCAAACCCAGACCGCACCGCCCCGCGGCGCATGGCTCTTCGCCTACTTCAAGGAACCCGGCAACCAGGGCATCTACCTCGCCCTCAGCCGCGACGGCTACCACTACACCGCGCTCAACGACGGCCAACCCTGGGTAGCTCCCTCGCAGCCCGGCGAGATCATGCGCGACGTCTTCCTCACCCGCGGCCCCGACGGTCGCTTTCAAATGGTCTGGACGTGGAACTGGCATGGCGACACCCTCGGCCACGCCGCATCACCTGACCTGCTCACCTGGTCGCCCCAGCAGCCGATCCCCATCATGCAGGCCTTCCCCGCCACCAGCAACGTCTGGGCTCCGGAAACCTATTGGGACGCGCCCCGCAAACAATGGCTCCTCATCTGGTCCAGCTCCATGCGCGACTCAAAGACCGGCAACCGCATCTGGTTCGCCCTCACGCCCGACTTCCAGACCTTCTCAACCCCGGCCATCTTCTTCGATCCCGGCACCGTCGCCATCGACGCTACCATCTTTCACCAGCAGACGGCGCACGGCCCCACCGGCCCCTGGCGCCTCATCTTCAAAGACCAGACCCTCGACCCGCTCACCTATCAGGAGCGCGTCGCCACCGGCCCCACGCTCGAAGGGCCCTGGACACACATCTCCGGCCCCATCAACGAGAGCTGGTCGGAAGGCCCCTCCGCCATCCAGCTCGGCCATCGCTTCATTGTCTTTTACGATCACTACCGCGCGCCACACGCGCGCTACGAGGCCGTCGCCACCACCGACTGGAAACACTGGCAGGACATCACCGCCGCAACCTCCCTGCCCGCCCACTGCAAACACGGCAGCTTCCTCCGCATCACAAATGCAGAAGCCACCCGCTTGCTCTCCCGTCACGTTGCGCCTGCTACTCGCTAACATAGGTCGGTAGCCAGTCTTGAGGTGTTAACCTGTATCGAAAATGGGTACCCCAGAGCCTTTCCCGCGCGAAGTCCGGGAGTTCCGATTTTGGCCAAACTATAGAAGGCTATCTAGATTTGGCAGTCGAGAGCTTTATAGATGGTTTCTCTCCTTCATCTTCGCTTGGGAGAAAACCTCCGAGCGAATAGTCCACGACAAGCTCAATAAGGGCCTTCAGCTGCGGAGAGCAATCCTTGAACTCAATCTGACGTAGGACTGGTTCCTTGAATTGGCTTAGAACTTCTCCGACAAGCGCGTGGACCCATGACTGCGTTGATGTGCGGACATTATGGAAATCTAGCACCACAACTTGCCCACGCTTCACGGCTGGCGTAATCCGGTTTACGCGGATATCTTTAGCCATATCCTTATCGTCGATAAAGCCGTCAATGCCAGAGTCGATTGT
>JAGWML010000158.1 GCA_028873155.1 Acidobacteriota bacterium | reverse complement strand
CGTGGATGCTTGCACTGGTAGCGGCTGCAGGAATGCTGCTCGGATCTGGCACGATGAGCGTGGCGCAGGCTGGCGGAGCGGCGAAGGCCGCCAAGAGCACGGCCAGCAAGGCCGCTCCTGCTGCTGCGAACCTGTTGGACCTGAACACCGCGACTCTGGACCAGTTGAAGGCACTGCCCGGAGTGGGCGATGTGTATGCACAGAAGATCGTCAAGGGCCGCCCGTATGCCAAGAAGACAGACCTTGTGCAGAAGAAAGTCCTGCCCGAAGCGACCTACAAAAAGATTGCGGGCCTGGTGATCGCCAAGCAGGGCAAGTAGCTGTTCCATCCGCGCATCAGCAAACCTGAAGCTCCGGCTTCTCAATCAGGAGCCGGAGCTTTATTCATCATGAGGGAGGATCATCATGTCTTTATTCGATGAAATTGGACAGCTTGTTGGTGGTGTTGGCGGACAGGACCCCGGACCGGTGGGCCACATCATGAGCCTCGTGAACAATCCAGAAACAGGCGGCCTGCAGGGACTCATCCAGCAGTTCCAGAGCAACGGCCTTGGCGATGTGGTGAGTTCCTGGGTTGGCTCTGGAGCGAACCAGGGCATCTCCGCCGATCAGATCGAGCAGGTGATCGGGCAGGACAAGATCAATGAGCTGGCGGGCAAGATCGGCATCCAGCCGGACCAGGTGAGCTCTCTTCTGGCACGGCACCTTCCCGGCGTCGTGGACAAGATGACCCCGGATGGAAACGCTCCCGCTTCCTGAGCGTGGCGCGTGCCGCTCGAAGGTCGAGGACGGCCGTGCGTGGCTCAACCGGCGCGCGGATTCCCCTACAATAGTGAGCATGGCGGAGGCTGCCAGCCCGGCAACACCTTTTCGGATTGTGCACGCAGTTTGTCCGCACGATTGTCCGGACTCGTGCGCCGTGCTTGTGACCGTGGATGCCGCGGGCCGCGCCGTGAAGCTGCAGGGTGATCCCTCGCAGCCGGTGACGCAGGGTTTCCTCTGCGGCAAAGTGGCCAAGTATCTCGACCGCGTCTACTCACCGGACCGTGTGCTGCACCCCATGCGCCGCAGACCCGGCGCCAAGAAGGGCGCGCGCCAGCCCGGACATGAGCAGGATGCCTTCGAGCGCATCGGCTGGGATGAGGCTCTGGGCGAGATTACAGGGCGGCTCAGGCAGACGGCTGAGATATACGGGTCTGAGTCGATTCTGCCCTACAGTTACGCCGGCAACATGGCGCTGCTGGGCTTCGGCTCCATGGACCGCCGCTTCTTTTCGCGTCTCGGCGCCAGCCGGCTTGCCCGTACCATCTGCTCTGAGGCGGGCGGTGTTGGCTGGAGTCTGGTGTACGGCAAAAAGCTGGGTACGCCGACCGAGGACTTTCGCCATGCCCGGCTGATCGTTGCCTGGGGCGCCAACATCCACGGCAACAATATCCATCTGTGGCCGATGATCGAAGACGCGCGGCGCAAGGGCGCGCGGCTCATCGTCATCGATCCCTATCGCACACGCACAGCCGCACTGGCCGATTGGCATCTTGCCATCCGTCCGGGCACAGACACGGCACTGGCGCTGGGCATGATGCACGTCATCTTGCGCGAGGGGCTTGAGGACCGCAGCTTTATCGCCGAGCGTACTCACGGCTTCGCGCAGCTTGCCTGGCGCGTGCGCGAGTACACGCCGGAGCGCGTGGCCCATTGGACAGGCATAACCGCGGCTGATGTCGAGAAGTTGGCGCGCGAGTACGCGACGACACAGCCTGCGGTGCTACGGCTCAACTACGGCGTGCAGCGGGCTGAGTACGGCGGCACCGCAGTGCGGGCTGTGGCGATGTTGCCCGCTCTCACAGGCGCATGGCGGCATCGCGGCGGCGGTGCTGTGCTGTCCACGTCCGGCGGTTTCAACTGGGATCGAGCAGCCGTGGAGCGGCCGGAGCTGGCGCTGGCCTCGCCGATCCAGCGCGCAGGGCGCGTGGTGAATATGTCCGCTCTGGGCGAAGCACTGACGACGCTGGGCGACAACCCCGCGGACGGCCCGCGCGTGCATGCCCTGTTTGTCTACAACTCGAACCCCGCTGCCGTGGCCCCCAACTCCAGCGCCGTGCGCCAGGGCCTGCTGCGGCCTGATGTATTCACCGTAGTGCACGAGCAGTTCTTTACTGACACGACGGACTACGCCGACTACCTGCTGCCTGCGACAACCTTCCTTGAACACGCGGACCTGCAGAGCGCGTACGGACATTATTATGTTCAGCTTTCACGGCAGGCGATTGCGCCCATCGGCGAAGCGCGGTCGAATGTCTGGCTGTTTAGCCACCTGGCGCAGCGCATGGGCTTCACCGAGCGGTGCTTCCGCGAGACCGCTGAGGACATGATGGCGCAGGCGCTTGCGATTGGCGCCGACGGCCACTCCGCCAACCCCGGCATGGAGCACATTACGCTGACAGATCTGGAGCGCGAGGGACATATCCCGCTCGGTTTTTATCGCGAACCGGAGGCGCGGCCGTTCCTGGCGTATACCGAAGGTGAGTTGAAAACTCCCACGGGGAAGATTGAGTTCTACTCCGAAACACTGGCCGCGCAAGGCATGGACCCGCTGCCCGCGTTCACGCCTGCAACGGAATCCCGCTGGGGAGCGAAGGCGACGGAAGATTCCCTGGAGTTTCTGGGGCGCAAGGCCGATCACTATCTCAACTCGACCTTCGCCAACCTTGGCGGCCACCGCAAGATGGAGGCGCGCACCAACCAGCGGCTGGAGATGCATCCGGACGATGCGGCGATGCGTGGCATCAAAACAGGAGACCGCGTGCGGGTGTGGAACGAGCGGGGCGAGTTGCATCTAACTGCACTGGTGCCGCTTGAGGCTGAGCCAGTCGCTGTGCCGCGTGGCGTTGTGGCCGGCAGGCTCGACTGGGCCAAGCTCCACCCCGAGGGCGTAAACCAGAATGTGCTCACCAGCGAACGGCTCAGCGATCTGGGCGCAGGGGCCACGTTCTACTCCGTCCTCGTACACGTGGAGCGCGCCTGATTCGGACACTGGAAACAAATCAGACCCGCAGAAGTTCTCAGCGGGAGAAAAGATAGGCTGAAACTATGAATTGGTCTTCTGTCGCACTTGTCGTTCTTCTGGTCGCGCTGTACATCTGGTTCAGGCGCGCCGGCCAAATCTCCCACAAGGATGCGGTCCAGCACCTGAAACACGGTGCGATGCTGATTGATGTGCGCACCTCAGCCGACTACATCACGGGGCATCTGCCGAATGCGGTGAACATGCCGCTCAGCGAGATTCACGAGCTGGTGCCGCGCAAGGTGAAAGACAAGGACCGCGTGCTGCTGCTGCACTGCCAGAGCGGTATGCGCAGCGGGGCGGCGCGCAGGCAACTGCGAGCCATGGGCTACGCCAACGCCTACAACCTCGGTTCGTACAACCGCGCCGCGGCAGTCATCAAGAGCCGGTAGGCTTTGCACGCAATGGATAGCCCACCGCAATTCCGGCTGCGTCCTGCTGTCGAAGAGGACCTGCCTGCGCTGCATACTCTGATTGCCGCTTCGGTACGCGGCTTGCAGGCAGCGGACTACACTCCGGCGCAGATCGACGGCGCGCTGGGCACGGTCCTCGGCGTGGATACGCAGCTCATTCGCGACCGGACTTACTTTGTCGTTGAATCGCAGGAAGGCGCGCTTGGTGGATCGCCAGTACTGGCCGGCTGCGGCGGATGGTCGCGACGGAAAACTCTCTTCGGCGCGGATCACGGGCCGGGCCGGGAGCCTGATCTGCTCGATCCTGCGCAGGATGCGGCCAGGATTCGCGCGATCTTCGTGCATCCCCGGTTTGCGCGGATGGGCCTTGGTTCAATGATTCTGGCTCATGTGGAAGCCGAGGCCGTCGCCGCCGGCTTTCGGCGTTTCGAGATGGGCTCCACGCTCACAGGAGTGCCGCTCTACCTTCTTAAGGGCTACGTTGAAGGCGAACGCATCGCCGTGCCGCTGGGAAATGGGGAGTCGCTGCCGGTGGTGAGGATGACGAAGACGTTCCTCTTACACACGGATTACGGGAACTGAACCGGGCTTTTTGCCGTATCGTGAAGTGTGGCGATTTCAGGAGCGCCGATCGATGAGCAGCGTCCTTTATCCGAATGCGCAGGCGGTCTTTTACCAGCAATATGATTCGGTGCGGCGGGATGAGGTCGTGGGGATTCTCCTGGCTCTCTTCCTTGGCACCTTTGGCGCACATCATTTCTATCTGCGGCGCACCGGGCTGGGCATCCTGTACCTGATTTTCTTCTGGACAGGCATTACGACCGTGCTTGGCTTTATCGAGTGTTTCTTCATGCCCGGCCGGGTCCGCGAATTCAATGCGATTCAGGCTGCGGGCATCGCCGCCGCGCTCGGCATGGCGGCACCGCCGTGGGGTGGACCCGTGCATGTAACCGTCAACATGCCGCCTGCTCCGGCGCCTGCACAGGCCGCGATGCTGGTGGCGTGCAGCCGCTGCCAGCAGGCCAATGTTGCCGGTTCAAGATTCTGCTCCGGCTGCGGAGCGGCGTTGCAGTAGCAGCAGCCTTCAGTTTTGGGAGCGCAAAAGCGAATGGACGCCACGCGGCGCCCATTCCCGTGCTCCGTGCGACGATTTCCGCCTACATATTCGCTTCACCGGCGCGCATCGACTCATTGAACTGCGGCTTGGTGAAGTTGAGCGCGGCCTGCAGGTCGGCGCGGTACTCCTCGGCCTGCGCCAGCAGCGCCGGTGTCGCTGCAGCAAACTCGCCTTCGAGCGTGAACAGGCCTTCACCGGCTTCATGGCCGGCCATCCGCAGCAGATCCGCCTCGGTGGTGTTCAGATACTGCGCATCGCGGGGGTCGGCAATCCAGACAGGCCTGTTCTCGCCCAGCACGCCGGAGAGCCAGTAAACCTTGCGCAGCAGATAGGCCAGCCGCTCCTCGTCATTGGTCTCAGTAAAGACAAACTTCTTTTGCCAGCGACTGTAAAAGCGCGTGGTGACCGGCACCGGCTGGCGGTTGCTCGCCTTAAGAAATTCCAACTGCCCAAGGTCCACCGTCTTGCGGATGGCGTTGTAGACAAAGGTCTCGGCGTAGGGCTGCTCCATCGCGGGCACAATCTCGGCGAAGGTCACCGTTACAGATGCCGCGACCTTGGCGTGCAGGTTTTGCGTGCCGCCGTCGGCCAGATGCATCTCGCCATGCACGATGTAGGTGTCTGCGCCCGATGTGGAGCGATGAAATGGCCACTGGAACTTGCCAAAAGCGATGGGCAGTCCGGCGAGGGTTACGTAGCAGTCTGGCCGCGGATTCCGCAGCCGCTTTGCCTCGCCCGAGAGGTGTGCGGTCATGTCCGGTAACAGGTGCGGCTTGTCGAAATCGAAGGCGTGGCTCAACTCAAGCTGCAGCGAGCGATCGGTCGCTGCTGCCAGGCCAAGCTGAAAGACGGTCGTGGACTCGCCGTGGAAGTCGCTTCCGGCGCTCACGGATTGAAGGACGAGTCCTGCCGTTTCAGCGGCAGTCTGCACGGAGGAAACGAGGGAGGATTTTACGGCAACAGTCATGGAGGGGTAACCTGCACTCAAAATCGATACTTCCTTATTTTATGGCATGGGTGCAGCGTTCGCTGGCCCGCCCCGGCTAACGGTGGAAGCGCGAGATGAGGTAGAGAACCGCCGACAGCAGGATGCTGAGCAAGACCGACGTGGCCAGCGGCAGAAAGACCGAGACGTGCTTGCCGCGGTAGGCCAGATCGCCGGGCAGGCGGCCGAGCGGGAGGCCAATGCGACCCGCCAGCAGCAGCGCCAATCCCAGAAGAATGAGAACAAGTCCGAGCCAGAGAAGCAGTTTGCCCAGTTCCTGCACGCCTATCTCTCCCAACCCCACCACCCCTTCAGCGTAGTAGTTGGCGGTTCAGCCGTAAACCGGAGCGTGTCCGGACTTGGGCGCGGTTACAATAGATAAGTGCAGTCCAACACGCCATCGCCCATCATTGTTGCCGAAAATCTGACCAAGGTCTACGCCTCAGGACGCATCCAGGTGCAGGCCCTTCGGGGTGTCTCCTTTACCGTAGACCCTGGCGAGTTTGTGGCGATTGTGGGCCCGTCGGGTTCGGGCAAGTCCACCCTTTTCTATCTGCTGGGCGGGCTGACGCGCGCCACCAGCGGCCGCGTCGTGATTGATGGAGTGGACTTCGCCAGCCTCAAAGATGCCGAAAGAACCCGGCTGCGCAAGCACCGCATCGGATTTGTCTTCCAGAAGTTCAATCTGCTGCCCACCCTCTCGGCCCTCGGCAATATTGAACTTGCATATGAAGTGAGTGGGCGCTCGGAGCCGCTGGACCGCGTTTATCTGGATCACCTGTGCGAGATTCTGTCGATTCAGGGCCGCCTCAAGCATAGGCCATCGGAGCTGAGCGGAGGCGAGCAGCAGCGAGTGGCCATTGCGCGAGCGCTCGTCACGCGGCCCGCGATTGTGCTTGCCGATGAGCCGACTGGCAACCTGGACACGAAGAACTCAGACGCCGTGCTTCACATGCTCCAACGCTCCAATAAGGAGCTGGGACAGACGACGTTGATGATTACG
The DNA here is from genome assembly GCA_028873155.1 of Acidobacteriota bacterium. Taxonomy (GTDB): domain Bacteria; phylum Acidobacteriota; class Terriglobia; order Terriglobales; family Acidobacteriaceae; genus Telmatobacter. The sequence continues at coordinate 536 of JAGWML010000158.1, read as the reverse complement.
CATAACCCTGAGGCGGCTGCCATTGCAGGGCGCATTCTGCACATGCGCGACGGAGAAATCGTGCATGAAGAGGCGGGTTCTCGCGCCTGGAACACAGGTCAAACGGATGGCCAGAAGACGGCCGCAGGCGCGTCTGCGTCGGTTTGACCGGGTAGGTGCTGCCCGGTATACTCAGACTTGCAGTAAGCGGGAGTAGCTCAGTGGTAGAGCATCGCCTTGCCAAGGCGAGGGTCGCGAGTTCAAATCTCGTCTCCCGCTCCATTCCGCCCTCCGGCGCCAGCCGGGTTGGCTACGGCGGTGATGGGGCTATCAACAAAGATGCGCAGCCCTGCCAAGGCGCGGTACCCAAGTGGTAAGGGAGAGGTCTGCAAAACCTTTATGCGCCGGTTCGATCCCGGCCCGCGCCTCCAATCCCCTCAATAACTTAGGCTAGAGGCTCCAACCCCCTAGCTGCCGTTTAGCTGCCGATAAGCGAAAAACCGCTTATGCGGCAGCCCTTTGCGCAGACTGCGCAGCGGAAATCCCGCCGCTCAACT
>JAGWML010000157.1 GCA_028873155.1 Acidobacteriota bacterium | reverse complement strand
CCCGTCGTCCCGCTGCCCGCGCTTGCACCCCACATCGACAGCGGCCTCGCCAGCGGCGGCCGCATCGCCCTCGTCCTCGGCCCCGAAAAGCCCGGCCTCACCCGTGATGATCTTTCTGTGTGCCACATGCTCGTCGAGATCCCCACCGACGCAGGCCAGCCCTCGATGAACCTTGGCCAGGCTGCCGCCGTCTGCCTGTACGAACTGGCCACACGCTGCGGAGCCGAAACCGCACCGGTCGCGCTTACGCCATCCGCCGCCGCGCCCTCGTCCACAATCGACCGCCTCGGCGATCTCATCGAGCAAACTATGGCCGCCGCCGACTACTCGCCGCGCGCCATGCAGCCCGCCAATCACCACGACCTGCGCGTGCTGTTGCGCCGCCTCGCACTTACCCCGCGCGACACGCGCCGCATGATGGGTCTCTTCCGCCGCATCCTCTTCCGGCTGCACAACCAGGACGCACCGCGCCGCTAGCGCCGCTCAGGTTCCGTGGTCACTCCCACCCGGGCGCGATTGTTTTCTGCCAATGCAACGGAATCCTGATATAAAGAGACGAAAAAGGGCGCTATGTCCTGTTCCACTGGATTGCTTCGCTCCTTGGGGAGCGCTCCGTTTGCCTTGCGTTGCTTCTCGCTGGTTCGCCGGCTGAGGATCGCTCTGGTGTGCGCGCTCGCGGCCTTGCCGTGTGCAGCTCCCATTCACGCGCAGAGCGGGACCGCCACTAACGATGCGCAGGCCAGCCATGTCGCACCCGACACTTCTACTCGAACATCGAAGATCGGTGAGCCCGCGACAGAAGACGCTTTACGCCAGCGCCTCACCGGCAAGACCCTTTACCTGCGCGGCGGCTACCTTGAGAACGTGCTCGACTTCGATGAACACGGCAATCTCATCGGCCACTCGCCGCAAGGCTCCTACACCCTGTGTCTGATTCAGATCGATCGCATCCGGCTCACCCGGCACAAGGTGCTGCTCACCGGGGCACGCTACGGTCTGCACTTCCTGGGCGCCACGCCCAGTGAGGACCCAGCGCGCGTCTTCGATACCGTCAACATCACTCCGAAGAAGAAGCCACTCCGCATCTCCATCGCGCGCGAGATTGTCGTCAAGCCGAAAAAGAAAAAAGGCGGCAAAGATTCTTCATCCGCCCCAGCGGACTCCGCGCCGCCTCCCGACTCCGCTGATTCCTCCGGCGCCGTCACCACCACCACGTCGCCAGCCCATGCCGCTCAGTTGCTCAATGCCGCGCTCGATGTCATCTTTGCACCGGGCCTCGACGACCACCTCATCGCCTCGCTGCCCGATTTCTGGCAGCTCTACTATCGCGCAGCCCAGACCGAATTCCAGCCCGGCGACCCCAGCGTCCTTCGCCAGAGTTCCGTGGATCAGAAAGCCCGGCTCCTCGCCAAAGTCGAGCCGCCGTCCAATGAGTATGCGCAGTCGAATGGCATCGCCGGCATGGCTCTCTATCACGTCGTCCTCGGCGCAGACGGCCACCCGCAGCAGATCGCCGTCGGCCGCCCCATCGGCTTCGGACTCGATGAGAACGCGGTCGATGCCATCCGTAAAGCCGCCTTCCAGCCCGCCCTCAAAGACGGCAAACCCGTTTCTGTCCTGGTCGATGTGCTGGTGCAATTTCGCATCTACTCCAAACGCACCGCTGCGGCCTCCCCCGACGCGGCCGCAGCCTCGCCGTCCGCTCCCATCCTGCCCGGCCCGTACAGCGTAGGCATCCAGTGAATCAGAACTTCCTGCGCCTCATCCGCTCCGGCACAACGGCTGAGATTGCCGATGCTGTCCACGCCGATCCCCGGCTTGCAGTCTGGCGTGATGCTCAGGGTGTCTCCGCGCTGATGTGGTCCATCTATAGCGGTCAAACGGTAGTCCGTGATTTTCTGCGCGCATCCCTCAGCGAGCACTCCATTCTGCTCGACATCTTTGAAGCCGCCGCGATCGGGGACGACACTCGCCTCGCCGTCCTTGTGCTGGAACATCCCGAGCAGGCAAACGAACACTCCGGAGACGGCTGGACGCCGCTGCATCTCGCTGGCGCCTTTGGAACTCCCGCCTGTGTGGCCGCACTCCTGCGAGCCGGTGCCAGCGTCTCCGCCGTCGCTGCCAACGCGCAGGCGAACCAGCCGCTCCACGCTGCGCTCGCGCTCGGTCGCAATCCGGAAACCATTCGTCTCCTGCTCGACCACGGCGCCAACCCGAATGCAACGCAGGCGGGCGGCTTCACGCCAATCTTTTCGGCGGCCACCGCCAACCGCCGAGACCTGGCCGAGCTCCTTCTCGCCCATGGCGCTAACGCACAGCATCGCTGCGACGAAGGAAAAACTGCGGCCGACTTCGCGCGGGAACGCGGTCACGCCGAACTTGCCGACTGGCTCGAAGCGCGCCCCGCTTGATCTCCGCCAGAGATTCCGGCCGGGCGTCCAACATCTCGTACGTCAGCACTCGCAGTCGTCCCACGCTCGGGACACAGATGCACTCCCCGTGTAAGGCAGCCTGCTCCAGGCGGCACATTCCACCCCGCACCCTGCGCAGTCCGCGCAACACGACAGGCCCATTCTGTAATACGCCACGCCAAATTCCGTATGACACTGCGCGCGGCTGCACGACACGCGGTAGACGCCGTAAGACATCGCGCTTCTCGTGTCTTACATCCAGCGCCTCACTCGCTCTCGCGCAACAGTTCCTCCAGCTTCGGTTTGTGCTTCGCCTGCCGCCCCGTTCGCGGCTCACTCTCTACCACCCGCGCAGGCTTCGGCTGTCCTACGCGCTCCCGCGCATTGGCTTTCACTGCCTTCTCGGCGGAAAACTTCCCTGGCTTGCGTTTCCTCATAGCAAGGTCGAGTATGGAGTAGATTCAGCGCGGGTGAAAGTCCCCGCCGTCGCAGCAGGCACATCAGGAGTACCGGGACATGGAAGAGCGGGAGTTTTTTAACGAGACCACCGAAACACGCACCCACACCCTCACTTGCCCTAAATGCGGCCAGCCCGCGGAGTACAAAGTCACCTGGGTCGTTCGCCGAAAGCGCACCCAGCTCCCCCGCCATGCCGATGAGCGCGACCGCGCCCGCTTCGCCAAGGCCCAGTCCTACATGGTCCGCCGCGACGACAAGCTCGCCTGCGCCAACATCCGCTGCCGCAAACCCTTCGAGATCACCACCCTCCAGTCACTCGCCTTTCTCACGGACTGAGGTCGCAGCGCGCTCGCTCCTGTCCCGCGCCGCGTCCCGTGTAACTTCCGCTACATACCCATGGATTTTTTGCGCGGCCATCGCTGGCGCTCCGCCCATCGCATGTGGTTGAATCGATGGTGGTATCAGCCAGTGGCCCGGACGTCATTACGGGCCCGCCCAAAATCAGGAGAAATCGGATGGCAAACAGTCTTCTTCCCCCCGAAGAGCGCAACCTCACCCCCGCGCAGGTCGAAGCCCTCGACAAGCGGCGCGATCTCGGCCACACGCTGCTCGTCATCGCCTGCCAGTTCACGGCCATCGCCACGGTGCTGCTGCTCTGGGTCGGCCAGGACCTTACTTACTCGCCCGGATGGGCGCACCCCATGGCCTACTACTTCGCCCTCGCCATCTGCATCGTCCTTGGCTGCGGCGTCACCGGCCTTATCCTCCGCCGCGGCACGCCGCGCCTCGACTGAGGTAGAGTCCGCTCATTTCGCTGGATTGGCCTGGATCGCTCCGGGCCGCCGCTCTCATTCTGCAAAACAGGCCGCAACGGTATAGCCTGAAAGGTACCGATGGCCGCAGCTTCCTCCAGCCCGTCCAGCACAGTCACGCCCGCCGCGCGCCTCCGCGACAGCCACGGCCGCGTTATCCACGACCTGCGCGTCTCCGTCACGGATCGCTGCAATTACAAATGCGTCTATTGCCGTACTGGTGAACACGGCGCTCAGTATCCCGAGCTCGCCATCGACGATTACCTCCGCCTCATCCGCCTCTTCGTCGGCCTCGGTATTGAGAAGGTCCGCCTCACCGGCGGCGAGCCGCTGCTGCGCCACGGCCTCCTCGATCTCATCCGCTCACTCGCGCAGTTGCGCACTCTACACGGCGAACCGCTCGACCTCGCTCTCACCACCAACGGCCACCTGCTGGACTCACTCGCGGCCCCACTCAAACAGGCCGGCCTCAACCGCATCACCGTCAGCATGGACGCCGTCGATGCGCCCACCTTTGAGCGTATTACCCGCATTCCCGGCAGCTTCCAGAAAGTTCTATCCGGCGTCCGCGCCGCGCGCGACGCGGGCCTCACCCCGCTCAAGATCAACTGCGTCCTCCTGCGCGGATTCAACGACGCCGAGATCGAAGGCTTCGCCCGATTTGCCCGCGAAGAAAATGTCGTCGTCCGCTTCATTGAGTTCATGCCGCTCGAGGAGGGCCGCCTCTGGTCGCCAGAAATCGTTGTGCCGCTCCAGGAGATCGTTGACCGCATCGGCCGCGTCACGCCGCTCACGCAAATGCCACCGCGCGAGGCCAGTGAAACTGCCCGTCGCTACACCTTCCCTGACGGCGTCGGCGAAATCGGCATCATCGCCCCCGTCACCCAGGCCTTCTGCGGCGCCTGCAGCCGCGTCCGTCTTACCTCCGACGGCAAGATTCGAACCTGCCTCTTTTCACAGGTCGAGCACGACCTCTACGGTCGCATGCGCGCAGGCGAAAGTGACGCACAGCTCTCCGCTTACATCGCGCAAACCATCTACGGCAAGGAGGCGCGCCACCACATCGGCGAGCCCGGCTTCCTCAAGCCCTCCCGCTCCATGGTCCACATCGGTGGATAGCGGCGCTCCATGCTGGAAGTAACCTCGACGCCATCTCCGATTGCTCGTGTACGGCCTCTCCTGTGCCACAATCTTTCTTAACCCCACCAGCGGAATCTCTGAAATGACCGACGCGAAGGACAACCGCATCCCTCTCGACGACCTGCTCGTCTTTCACCAGCTTGCGCGGTCGCTCACCTCCAGCTTCAATCTCGACACCATCCTGCGCACCATCCTCGACCACATGGAACGCCTCATCCGGGCCGACCTGTGGACCCTCCTCATGCTGGACGAAGAGCGGCAAGAGCTCTTCTACGCCGTCGCCGCCGGCGGCAATGAGGCGCTGCTCGGCGATCTCCGCGTCAAAGTCGGCGAAGGCGTTGCGGGCTGGGTCGCTGAGCACGGCGAAACCCTCATCGTCCCAAGTGAAGGCGAAGCGCCCGCTCTTTCCATCCCCCATGCCACAGACACGGAAAAGGTTCACTCCATCATCGCCATGCCCCTCCGCGGGCGCACCCGGGTTCAGGGCGTCATTGAAATCCTCAATCCTGAACCGGCCGAACTCACCGATTACACCATCGCCTTCCTCCACATCCTGGCCGATCACGCCGCCATCGCAATCGAAAACGCGCGCGACGTCGCCCGCATTCAGGACCTCACCATCACCGACGACACCACCGGCCTCTTCAACATGCGCCATCTCTATCAGGCGCTCACGCGGGAGCTCGAACAGGTCCGTCTCACCGGCCAGCCCGTCAGCCTGGCCTTCCTTGACCTCGACCGCTTCAAGCTTGTCAACGATGCCCACGGCCATCTCGTCGGCAGCGAGCTGCTCGCCCGCACCGGGCACAGACTTCGAGAACTCTGCCGGCCTCACGACCTTTGCTTCCGCTACGGCGGCGACGAATTCGTCATCCTGATGCCCGCCACCAACTCAACGGAAGCGCTCCTGCTGATTGAGAAGGTCCACCGCGATCTCGTCGCCACCGACTTCAAGATCCAGATCGGAATCACGCTCAACGTCTCCGCCAGCATCGGCATTGCCACCGCGCCGCGCGACGGCGACTCCATCCACGCCATCATCGGCGCCGCCGACGCCCGCATGTACGAGATCAAAAACGAAGGCCGCGGCCAAGTCCGCGGCGGCTAAACAGTCCCACTCTTCTATTCTGACGAGCCCGTGAAGCAGCGACCTGCGCTCATGAGGCTTTCTGCGCAGCTGCGAACGTGGCCTTCGACGCTGCGTGGGTCGGGTGCGAGTCCTTTTCTTCGTGATACTCCATCTCGGTGTTGATCGCCCAGATGTTTTCCTTTGACTTGACGCCACTCAGGATGTTGTCAACAGCTGTCATGGCGGTCAGCATCGAGTGATCCTGATTGTTGTACTTGTGCATCCCGTTGCGCCCAACCAGAAACAGGTTTTCAAACTGATCTACGTATTCGCGGATCACGCCAAACTGATCATAGGTTCCAAAATACGCAGGATACGTCTTGGGTACTCGCACCACGTGCGAATCCTCGACATCTTCTGCGCGTAGGATCCCGATCTTCGCAATCTCGGCAATCGCCAATGCCTTCATCCCCTCGTCAGAAAGCTGCCACAGTTCATCGGCTTCGTTGCAGAAGTATTCGAGACCAATCCACGTTTTGCCTCCGTCGGCGAGCAGCCATGGGCTCCAGTTGTTGAAGATCTGCAGTCGGCCCACTTTCACGTCCGGCTCCTGAATATAGATCCAGTTATCCTTCAAGTGGCTTCCGTCCTTCTCAGTCACTGCGAGCGTCTTGGCGAGCAAACCCACCGTAATAAAGTCGCGGTACATCAATCCCTCGCTGACCGCAGTGACCCCCGACGGCACTGGCACTGAGATGGCGCGAATCAGATCACGCACCGGCATCGTGGAGAAGAAGTAGTCTCCCTCAAAGCAAACGCGCTGCCCATCGCAGGTGCGACCTTCGATCGCAAGAATTCTCTCGCCCTCAATTCGTACACAGTCAACCGAGATCCCCAGGTGAATCTCGCCGCCGCCATTCCGAACGGTCTCTGCCGCATGTTCCCAGAGCTGCCCCGGTCCATGCTTCGGGTAGAGAAATCTCTCAATGAGAGAGGTTTCCGTCCCCTTCTGCGCCAGGTTATGGTCATCTTTCTCGCTGCGAAACGCCTTCTTGAGGAAGTGCACCGCCACTCCCTTGAGGGAGAGTCCCTTGATGCGCTGCGCTCCCCACTCAGCGCTGATCTCATTGCAGGGCACACCCCAGACCTTCTCGGTGTAGGACTTGAAGAATGTCAGGTAGAGCTTCCTGCCGAACCGATTGATCAGGAAGTCTTCCAAAGTCCGCTCTTCG
>JAGWML010000156.1 GCA_028873155.1 Acidobacteriota bacterium | reverse complement strand
ATACGGCATTTATCCCGTAAAAGAAAAGATGAAATCCGGTCTGCGGAAGCAGTTCGCGCAGGTACTCGCCATGCCCAACGTGCACTACTTTGGCAACGTGCAGGTGGGTGACGAGCACCAACTCAAAATTCAGGACTTGCAGGCCATGCACCCGGCGGCGATTGTGTTTGCCTGCGGCGCGCAAGGGGCAAAGAAGCTGGGGCTGCCGGGAGCGAATGCGAAGGGCGTCTACGCGGCAAAGGACTTTGTCTATGCCTATAACCAGCTTCCGCCGTATGCCTCGATGGACTTTTCGACGGGAAGACGTGTGGCCATCGTCGGGGTGGGAAACGTGGCTATCGATATTGCGCGCTGGGTGCTGCAGGATGAGCCGGGCCGCGTGACTGAGAGTGTAGTCGTGATTGCGCGCCGTGGGCCGCTCGAAGTCAAATTCGATGAGAAAGAAATCGAGTATGTTGAGCAGCACATTTCGCGCGATGATCTGGCCGCGGAACTGGAGCGCGTGCGCGAGCGTTGCGCCCGGTGCAACCAGGATGTCTCGGCAGAGAAGCTCTTTCAGGAGCATTTTCGCAAGCTGGCCAAACCGGAGACTGCGGCTGTTCCGCCGCGACTTTCGTTCCGCTTTCTTTCTTCGCCGAGCGCGATTCTTCCCGACGCGAGCGGGCGCATTGCGCGGCTTCAGATCGCAGAAAATGACCTGGTGCTGAAATCGGATGGCAGCACGTCCGCCGTGGCGAATGGCCAGCAAACTGAGCTGGAGGTGGACACGCTGATCTTTGCAATCGGCGACGAGCACGATCCCAAGATTGGTTTGCCCATGGGGCCGCACGGCTACGCAACACAATCGGACCCCGACCATCCGCACGAGCCGGGCTACCCGGTGGTGGACCCAAAGACAGGCGCGCCGATTCCTGGATGGTTTGTGGCTGGGTGGGCGCGTAAAGCGAGCACGGGCCTTGCAGGGATTGCGCGTCATGACGGGGAAGTGGGCGCGACGCGGGCCATCGAGTACGTCAAGGCTGTTGCGGACCCGGAGACGTTCGCTGAGAGGGAGATTCTGGTGCGGCTGGAGGCATTTGGCTTGCAGCCGGTGACGAAGGACGATCTTGCGCTGCTGGGCCGCGTAGAAGAAGCCATTGCGCAGGAGCGCAAACTGCCTTCTTTCAAGTTCTCAGACAATGCAGCCATGTTGCAGGCGATTGCAGAAGAACAGATGCGGGTCTAGAACGCAGATTCGAGTGCATTCAGTGCAACGGAGCGGCGCCTTGACAAACTAAACTGAACCGTACAGTATGGTTATGGTCAGGAGGTCGCTCGTGATCCGTGTGCGCAATCTTGTGAAGTCCTTTGGTGCCTTCACTGCGGTGAATGATGTCTCATTCGATGTGGAGCGCGGGGAGATTTTCGCGTTCCTCGGTCCCAATGGTGCGGGGAAAACGACCACCATCAAAATGCTGACGACGCTGCTGCGGCCTACAAGCGGCGCCATTGAACTGGACGGGCTGGACCCACAAACCCATCAGAACGAAGCGCGCAAGCGGTTCGGGATTGTCTTTCAGGATCCGAGCCTGGACGGCGACCTGACGGCCTGGGAAAACATGGAAGTGCACGGTGTGCTCTACCATGTGCCGCACCGGCAGCGACGCCAACGCATGGAAGAACTGCTCAAGCTCTTTGAACTGTGGGAGCGGCGCAAGGAGCAGGTGAAGAAGTTCTCTGGCGGCATGAAGCGGCGCCTGGAGATTGCCCGAGGATTTCTGCACACGCCGCGCATTCTTTTTCTTGATGAACCCACTCTCGGCCTCGATCCGCAGAGCCGCAATCAGCTCTGGAACCATGTGAAGAAGGTGAACGAGGCCGAGAAGGTGACCGTCTTCCTCACCACGCATTACATGGATGAAGCGGACCGCGTTGCGCATCGCATCGGTGTGATTGACCATGGCAGGCTGGTTGCGCAGGGAACGCCACAGCAGATTAAAGAGCAGACGGGTGCGCAGAGCCTGGAAGAGGCATTTCTCGCGCTGACTGGCACAACCATTCGTGACGAAAGCGCGAGCGGTACGGACCAGATGCGGCAGTTTGCGCGTATGTGGAGCGGAGGCAGGCGATGAGGGCGATCTATATTCTCTGGCTGCGGGAGTTGAAGCGGTACGTCCGCTCGCGGGCGCAGATAGTGGCCTCGCTGGGCCAGCCAATGCTGTATCTGCTCGTTCTGGGCTTCGGCCTTGGGCCTGTCTTTCAACGAGCGGGGAACGGCAGCTATTTCCAGTTTGTGGCTCCGGGCGTGATTTCCATGACGGTGCTGTTCTCGTCGATCTTCTCCGGGCTCGGACTCCTGTGGGACCGCCAATTTGGCTTTCTGAAAGAGACGCTGGTGGCGCCGGTGCCGCGCCTGCAGATCATGGCCGGCCGCACGCTGGGCGGCGCAACCGTGTCCATCGTGCAGGGATTGCTGGTGACTGCGGTCTGTGTGATCGCAGGATTCCGTCCGCAACATCTGATGATGATCCCGGTGGCGCTGCTGTTTATGGTGCTGATTGCGATTGTCTTTGCGGCGCTGGGCGTGGCGATTGGGTCAAGCCTGCAGGACATGCAGGGTTTTCAGCTCATCATGAACTTTCTGGTGATGCCGATTTTCTTTTTGTCGGGCGCGTTGTTTCCTTTGAATGGCCTGCCCCTGGCGCTGAGAGTGGCCACAGCGGTCGATCCTCTGACCTACGGGATCGACGGCATGCGGTCTGCCCTGCTGGGGCTGTCGCACTTTGGCGCGCGAACCGATGCGATCGTGCTGGCAAGCGTGGGCGCGGTTTTGCTGGTGGTTGGCGCGCACCGCTTTTCCAAGATCGAGATCTGAGATGGCGCGCACCCGCAGCCTCGAAGCCCATCAGCGCATTTTGCGCGCGGCGCTCGATTTGTTTGCCGCGCGCGGCATCGAAGGGGCGAGCATGGATGCGATCTCCCGCGCGGCCGGCGTGAGCAAAGCCACCATCTACAACCATTGGGCAGACAAGGAAGACCTGCTGATGGAGGTGATGGTGTTTGTGCACGGGCTGGATCGCGAGCGGGAAGAGGCAGATACCGGCGACCTTTGTGGTGACCTGGCCGCGGTCCTCTGCCGCAGGCCGCCCAACGATTTCGATGAGGAACGCAGGCGCATCACTCCTGCGCTCATTGCGTACAGTGCCGTGCATCAGGCATTTGGCCGTGCATGGCGGCAGCGCGTCACAGAACCGCCGCGAAACTCTCTGCGGCGCATTCTCGAGCGCGGAATTCAACGCGGCCAATTGCCGCCTGGCCTCGAACTCGATACATCGCTCGCGCTCTTGCTCGGTCCGATGCTCTATGTGCATATCTTCTCGAAAGACGATCCGCACAATCGGCCTGAGCTTGGTCCCAAGGTTGCAGAGGCATTTTGCCGGGCGTTTGCAATTCGGCCCGTGACAGCAACCCAGAAGGCCGCACGGCGCTAGAACGCCGGCGGATGTTCCGCCGCCACGCCGAATGCGTGCTCCATGGCAAGGCCAGCCTGAGCGAGGGTTCCTTCATCGAAAAGCCTGCCGATCAGCGTGACTCCGTGCGGCACGCGGCGCGGTGGAGAGAACTTTGGAAGCGGATGCTTCGGATCCGGCGCCCAGTCGCTCCGCGCCTCCGAAACCTCAACAAATCCTGCTCGGAAGGTTAGCGACGGATGCCCGGTGGCGTTGGTAATGACCAGCATCTCGTCGCGCAACGACGGAACAAGCAGAAGGTCGACGGTCTGGAAGAGCCGCGCCATCTCCAGAGCCACTTTGCGCCGCATGCGATCTGTCTGCACTAGGTCCGCCGCGGAAAGAAAGCGCGACTGTCGGAAGACGTTGGGCCACGCGTCCGGCACCTGCATCTTCAGTTCATCCAGCTCGCCGCTCAGCGTAAGTTCTTCAAACGCGGCCGCTGCTTCGGCAAAGAGAATCAGGTTGAGCGAGTCGTAGGGCCAGTCGGGCAGTGAGACCTCGACGGGCATCATGCCTAGCTTCTTCACGGTCCCCAGTGCGGCACGGTCCACTTCGGTTGCGGGGCTCTCCTTCATCCATGCAGGGAAGTAGCCCACGCGGAGACCGCCGATGTTGGCCTGCGCGTCGAAGGCGAGCCGGCTGGGCACACAATCGACGTCGCCCGCGTCAGAACCATAGATCGCATTCAGTACGATCATTGTGTCTTCAATGCATCGTGCCATGGGGCCGAGCTTGTCGAGAGACCAGCAGAGCGTCATCGCGCCGCTACGTGGCACGCGGCCAAACGTGGGGCGCAGGCCAGTGACGCCGCAGCGCATGGAAGGGCTGACGATGCTGCCGCCGGTCTCACTGCCGATGGCGAAGCCAACCAGGCCTGCTGCAGTTGCCGCGCCGGGGCCTGCGCTTGAACCCGACGAACCCTCTTCGAGCAGCCATGGATTCATTGTCTGCCCGCCGAACCAGATGTCGTTCAACGCCAGCCCGCCCATGCTGAGCTTGGCAATCAAGACCGCGCCAGCTGCGTTGAGCCGCTTCACCACGGCGCTGTCTTCCACCGGGACACGATCGCGATAGGGCTCCGCGCCATAGGTGGTGCGAATGCCCGCTGTATCGAGCAGGTCTTTCGCTCCCCAGGGAATGCCGTGCAGAGGTCCGCGATAGTGTCCTCCGGCGATCTCCGCGTCTGCTTTGCGCGCCCGCTGCAGCGCAGGTTCGCGCAACAGGGTGATGACGCAACGCAGTTGCGGATCAAACTTCTCGATGCGCTTCAAGTAAATCTGCGTCAAGCGTTCTGACGTGAGTTGCCGGCTCTCGATCCAGCGCGATTGCTGCGTCACCGGCGCATAGGCGATCTCTTCGTCGGTTGCCGGCAGGGGGCGATGCGCGTCCGTGCTGCGCTCGAATCGATCGGCGGCCGGCATGCCAGTGCTGAAGCCGGGTAATGCCGGATTCCACGTGGTAGCCGGGTGCAGCGTCGATTCAAGTGCGAGCTTGCGCGGCCCCACGCGGCGCTCATAGACGGGCGCCATCTGCTCGCGCCAGTTCGCGGCCGCTTCAGCCAGGTCGGCCTCTTTCATCTCGACCTGCATCAGCTTCTCGGCTTCCTTGAAGGTGCCGGTCGAGACTTCCGGTCCCACGGCGGGCGAAGTGCCGAAGGCCGGCGGAGCGCCCGGCGTCTCCGATTGTTGCGTAGGCGTCTGGGCGCCGCCAGCCATTGCAGTTCCCAAAAGCCCCATGGAACCGAGGGCGACAAACTCTCTGCGCGATGCGGACATGTGTTCTGACTCCGGGCAGATCCTGACCCAATTTCGATTGGGTGAGCAAACTATAGCATTTGCGCGCCGCTGCACGGCTCGCGTACCGCGATGCCTGAAAATTCGAATCGAGCGACTCAAAATCCGGGCTGGAATTGTCGGTCGATTTGTTCCATCCGGCCCGGACCCGTAGAATCACAGATGTGCGGTTGGCCTGTTCGGGGCTTGTGTCCCGAATGCGCCACACGAGACCAACATGAGCGAACAGGCAGCAGCATCCAAACCCGCGGCGGCGGTTTCACCGGCGTGGAGCAGGATTGAGAGGGCCCGCCATCCCCAGCGGCCGTATCCGATGGACTTCATCGAACGGATCTTTACCGACTTCAGCGAGATTCACGGGGATCGCGCCTTTGGTGACGATGAGGCGGTGGCGTGCGGTATGGCGCGGCTGGATGGCGAGGAGGTTCTCGTCATCGGCAACCGAAAGGGTGGCAACACCAAGGAGCGCGTGCGGCGCAACTTTGGCATGCCCAACCCGGAGGGCTATCGCAAGGCGCTGCGCTGCATGAAGATTGCAGAAAAGTTCGGCAGGCCGATCTTCAGCTTCATTGATCTGCCTGGCGCTTACCCGGGTCTCGGCGCGGAAGAGCGCGGGCAGGCAGAGGCGATCGCGCGGAACATTCGCGAGATGGCGCGCTTGCGCGTTCCCACAATCTCGGTCATCAGCGGAGAAGGCGGCTCAGGCGGCGCGCTTGCACTGGCCGTGAGCGACCGCGTGCTGATTCTTGAGAATGCGCTGTACTTTGTCATCACGCCGGAATCCTGTGCGGCGATTATGTGGCGCGATGCAAACCAGAAGCAGCTTGCGGCAGAGGCGATGCGGATCTCCGCACCGGAGGTAGCGGCGCTTGGTTGTGTCGATGAAATTATCGCCGAACCCGAAGGCGGAGCACACGCTGACCACGAGACGGGAGCCGGATTGTTGGGGTCAGCCCTGAAGAGGCATCTCGCTGAGTTGAAGGCAAAGTCGATCGACGAGCTCGTTGCGCTGCGCCAGGCCAAATTCCGCAACATTGCGCAGTTCTACACGGAAGGTTAGCCCCGGTTGCGTCCGCATCAAGTCAAAGCTGCCGATTGGAACCAGTCCCCGATGCGCCTGCAGGATTGCGCTCAGGCCAGGGCAGGAGAGCGCACTGCATGACTCAACCCACCGCCACAAGTCGCCTGCGCGCTTACTTTGAGTTCATCGCAGCAATCGTCTATTTCTTTCTGGCGCGCTCGGTCGCGCATCACAGCGCCACAGGGCTGGCGAGCGATGCGCTGAAACCGCTGCTGGAGCAGGCGATGCTGGTCTTCCTGCTTTTCCTGGGATATGCAGCCTTCGGCATCACCTTCGACCGCCAGAAGCGCCCGATGCGCGAGCAGGGCTTTCCGCCACGCAAAGGATGGCCTACAGAAATCGGCACCGGCCTCGCGCTGGGCTGGGGTGTCGCTGTGGCGTGCGTGCTGGCCATGGCGCTCGTCGGCGGTGTCGCTATTGCACTCACACTGCATGCCTCTGCATTTGCATGGCTCGTGGCTGACGCTGGATTCTTCTTCTTCGCGACTCTCGCGGAGGAGATGGCCTTTCGCGGGTATGGCTTTCAGCGCTTCGAGCAGAGCGTGGGACCGGTTGCCGCCACGCTGGGCTTTGCCGCTTTTTACGCCGTGGTGCAGGCCATGCAGCCCGGCGCCAGCCACGCCAGCATCGCCGTCTCCCTGGTCTTTGGACTCGTGCTCTCCATCGCCTATCTCCGCACACGCGCGCTGTGGGTGAGCTGGGGCATGAACTTCGGCTGGAAGGCCTCTCGCGCTCTGCTTTACGGGCTTACCGTGGCCGGAGTCAACAGTCATTCGCCCATTCTCGAAGGAGATCCCAT
>JAGWML010000321.1 GCA_028873155.1 Acidobacteriota bacterium | reverse complement strand
CCTGAATCGCGGAAGAATCGTCTACCGCTACAAGTAGAGAGTTTCAAGACCCGCGGCGTCGCGAGATGCGCGGAGAAGGGCAGCAGAAGAATGAAGGTCCGTGCATCGGTAAAGAAGATTTGCGTGAAGTGCAAGGTCATCAACCGCCGTGGTGTGGTGCGGGTGATCTGCGAGAACGCAAAGCACAAGCAGCGCCAGGGCTGAAGCCTGGCATTGAGCGGGAACTCCAGCGCCGCAAGGCAAGGGGCGAGTTAGCTTGAGTCAAGGCTTGCGATGAACCCCGTAGCCACCCCAGCGACAAAGATCTGTCGCCGGGGACCCCGGAGGAAACGCGATAACCCGTGCGAGCCGGTTAAGGCCGGAGGCACATAACCCGGAAGCAGTAAAGGAATCAGAATGGCACGTATTGCTGGCGTTGATCTGCCCCGCAACAAGCAGGCCCGGATCGCGCTCACATACATTTTCGGGATCGGCGATCCGCGTGCGCGGAAGATTCTGGACAAGGCGAACGTGGATGCGTTCAAGAAGATCCAGGATCTTGGCGAAGACGAGGTGAACCGGATCCGTCAGGTGATTGAGGACGAGGGTGACGTCGAGGGCGACCTGCGCAAGGACGTCTCGATGCATATCAAGCGCCTCATCGACATCCAGAGCTATCGTGGCACGCGCCATCGTCGCTCACTGCCGGTACGCGGACAGCGCACCCACACCAATGCCCGTACGCGCAAGGGCCCCCGCAAGGGCACGGTTGCAGGCAAGAAGAAAGCGAGTGCGAAGACCTAATGGCGAAACCAGAGCAGAAGGCCGGCGCGGGCAAGGCTGGCAAGAACAAGAAGTTCAAGAAGCGCGAGCGCAAGAATGTGCCATTTGGCATTGCGCACATTCAGGCCTCGTTCAACAACACGATTGTGACCATCACCGACCAGGTGGGCAACACGCTGAGCTGGAAGAGCTCGGGGTCGCTGGGCTTCCGCGGCTCGCGCAAGGGCACGCCGTTCGCGGCGCAGCAGGCTGCATCGAACGCGGCCAGCATGGCGCGCGACCACGGTCTGCGCGCGGTGGATGTGCGGGTCGCCGGTCCGGGTTCGGGCCGCGAGTCGGCCATCCGCGCTCTGGCGGCGGCGGGCATCGAGGTCAAGTCGATTCGCGACGTGACGCCGGTGCCGCACAATGGCTGCCGTCCGCCGAAGCGGCGCAGAGTCTAAAACAGCTACGAGCTTCAAGCTGCTAGCTTTTCCAGAATGAGCCAGCCTTCGGGCGCTCACGAGAAAGGCCAGGAACTAGAGGCCAAGAGCT
>JAGWML010000155.1 GCA_028873155.1 Acidobacteriota bacterium | reverse complement strand
CGGCTGGCGGAGAGATGAGTGGGCTAACAGCCCACTTTTTATTTGGGCTGAATTTTCCTGTCTGAACACGGTTAACCGCCATGGATTCAGGCGCAAGGAACGTAAGCAGTGAAGCTGGACGCAATCCGATCGGCGGCTGAGCGTGTCGCCGCCTCCCATGGCCTGGACGTGGTGGACATCGAGTTCATCGGCCCGGTGAAGGAGCGCATCCTGCGGGTGTTGCTGGAGAAAAACGCCGAGGGCCGCGCTCGGATCAAAGTCGCCGTCGAAGCCGGCGCAGAGGGCGAGGAACTCCCCGAGCGGCTGCGCGAGGGTCGGCTCAGCATCGAGCAGCTCTCCGGCGTCACGCACGAGGATTGCAGCCAGTTCAGCCGCGATTTTGGCACGCTTCTGGATGTGGAAGACCTGGTTCCCGGCGAAGAGTACACGCTCGAAGCCAGCTCGCCCGGCCTGGATCGCAAGCTGACCCGGCCTGAGGATTTTCAACGCTTCACCGGATGCCTCGTGAAGGTGCAGACCTTCGAGCCCGTCCGCAACAACCGGCACTGGCAGGGCCGTCTGCAGGCAGGCGAGGGTGCAACCATCACGCTCGACCTCAGCGCGGTCCACCAGAACAGCAAGAGCCGCAAGGCAGGAGTCAGCACCGTCGAGATCGCCCTCGGCAACATCGAGAAGGCACAGCTGATTCCGGAGATCTAAGCGCGAACGGGCCCGTCCCACGCACACACAGCAACCCTCAACCGGCCGCGGCGCCGCAGCAAGCCGCCCGCCGCAGAGAAACAAACCCGAAGAGAGTACGCATCGTATGGCCAGCGCTTTGTATCAGAGCATCGAACTCCTCAGCCGCGAGAAGGGCATCGAGCCCGAAATCGTTGTCGGCGCCGTGGAAGAGGCTATTGCCCTCGCCACCCGCAAGTACTACAAGACCCAGGAAAACATGCGCGGGGAGCTGAACAAAGAGACGGGCGAAATCACCGCCTACGTCTTTAAGACCGTCGTGGCCGACGAGACCGAAATCGAGGACCCGGTCAACCAGATTACCCTCACCGAGGCCAGCGAGCTCGCGCCCGGCGTCGAGGTCGGCAGCGAGATCCGCCTCTATCGCGACACGTCTCCTCTGGGCCGCATCGCCGCGCAGCTTGCCAAGCAGGTCATCTTCCAGAAGGTCCGCGAAGCTGAGCGCGACACCGTCTTCCAGGAGTATGCGCACCGCGAAAAGGAAGTCCTCAACGCGACCGTCAAGCGCATCGAGGGCCAGGACGTCATCTTCGATCTCGGCAAGGCTGAAGCCCGCTGCCCCCGTCGCGAGCAGTCGCGCCTCGAGCAGTTCACCATCGGCGAACGGGTGCGCGTCGTGCTCATCAAGGTGGACCGCGCCGCCAAGGGACCGCAGGTCATCGTCTCGCGCGCCGCGCCAGAGCTGGTCTCGAACCTGTTCCAGTCGGAAGTTCCCGAGATCTACGACAACACCGTGGTCATCCGCGCCATCGCACGCGAGGCCGGCGAGCGCACCAAGATTGCCGTGCAGTCGCGCGACAAGGACGTGGACCCGGTCGGCGCCTGCGTTGGCATGAAGGGCATGCGCGTGCAGTCCATCATTCGCGAGTTGCGCGGCGAAAAGATCGACATCATTGAGTACTCCGACGAGATTACGACCTTCGCCGAAAAGGCTCTGCAGCCGGCCAAGGTCAGCCGCGTCTCCATCACCGACCTGACTGACAAACAACTCGAAGTCATCGTCGACGACACGCAGCTCTCGCTCGCCATCGGCAAGAAGGGCCAGAACGTGCGCCTCGCCGCCAAGCTCCTCGGTTGGAAGATCGACATCAAGAGCGAAGAAGAGAAGCGCCAGGAAGTCGAGCAGCAGATGCAGGCCATGTCCGGCGGGCCGACCACGCCCATCGAGCAGGTCACCGAGCTGGGCGAGGGCATCATCCAGAAGCTCGTCGCCGCCGGTATCACCACCGTCGAGGGCCTCGCCGACATGACGCCCGAGCAGCTCGAAGAGATTCCCGGCATCGGCGAAAAGACGCTGGAACGCATCAGCGTCGCGGTACGCCACTACTTCGGCCACTTTGAAGAGGGCGAGGCCGGCGCAGCAGAAGCGGCAGGAGCGGCTGAGGCCGTCTCCACCGAAGCAGAAGCGGCCACACCATCTGAAACGGCGGAAGTAGAAGCAGCTCCAGAGGCCGCCGGTGTCACAGAATCAGCAGAAGCCGAAACACCGGCTCCGGCAGAAGAAGCAACGAATACGACCGAAGAAAAGGCGGCAGAGGACGAGGATGCGTAAGAAGCATCTCTCGTTCACCTGCCATTCAGGCAATAATAGAAGTGTGAAACGCAGCCACTGCCACGGGGTAGCTATGAGCGACT
This sequence comes from Acidobacteriota bacterium, assembly GCA_028873155.1. Lineage (GTDB taxonomy): Bacteria > Acidobacteriota > Terriglobia > Terriglobales > Acidobacteriaceae > Telmatobacter. The sequence continues at coordinate 4,856 of JAGWML010000155.1, read as the reverse complement.
AGGGCTTTGGGATGCAAGAGTCGAAAAGAGGCGGATGAGTAAGGTTCGTATCAACGATCTCGCGCGCGAGATGGAGGTCAAGAGCAAGCAGGTTCTTGACCTGCTCGCAGAACTGGGCCTGGGCGCCGGCAAAACCCATTCCAGTTCGATTGAGGAACATGAAGCGGAAAAGGTGCGCGCGCAGTTTGACCGCGGCCGCACATCGGCCGCAGGCGGTGCTGCATCCCGTCAGGCCGCAGGCGCCATTGCGCCCAAGATTGATCTCTCGCACGTCTCCAAACCCGGCGACGTGATGAAGGCGATTCTTGCGAAAAAGCAGTTGGACGAGGAGGAAGCGCGCAAGAGTCACGCGCCCGCCAGGCCCGCTGCCGCCGTCGCCGCCCCCAAAGCAGCGGCAAAGCCTGCCGCCCCGGCTCCCCAGCCAGCCCCGGTCGCAACCACTGCGCCCGTTGCTCCGGCCAAACCTGAGCCGCGCAAGATTGTTCCCGCTGCACGTCAGGCGCCTCCCATCGTTGCACCGCCGGCCCCACCGGCCCGTGCCAGCCGTCCACCGACAGGCGCCGTTGTCGCCAAGCCACCGGCTGGCGCCACGCGCCCGGCCGTTGCAGTCGTCCCGCCCGCCGTCGCCGTGGTCGTCAAACCTCCAGCGGCTCCGCACGCTCCGCGTGAAACCGCGCCTGCTGCCGCCGAACATGCTCCCGTTGTGGTGAAGCACGCCGCACACGCTCCTGCGCCGGCCGCTCCCGCTCCCGAGGTCCATGAAGCTGCCGCGCCTGCCCCGGTGGCAGTGCCCGCCGCACCCATCGCGGAACCGGTACCGGCTGCCGCGCCCAGTGCGGAGACAACCATCTCCGTCGCCGCCAGCGCCCCTGCCGCACCGGAAGCATCCCCGGAACCGTCTCCGGCGGCTGAAGCAACCGCGCCTGCTCCCGTGCGCCGCGTCGTGATGCCGCAGACCGGCCCGCGCCCCGTCTACAAGGCTCCACCGGTTGTTCCCGGTGTTGTGCCTCCCGCTGCTCAGGCGGGCGGCCTCCAGCGTGGCCGGCCCATCTTTGATCGCCGTCCGCCCGGCGCTCCAGGAAGTTTCACGCCCCGCCCGCAGGGCGCGCCAGGTCAGTTCCCTGGTGGCCCGCGGCCCAAGCACCCAACCCGCACCACCCCCGGCGGCTTTGCCGGACCCGGCGCCCCCGGAGGCCGTCCCGGCTTTGGCCAGCGCCCCGGCTTCGGCGCACCCCGTCCCGGTGGGTTCGGTGGACCGCGTCCCGGTGGATTCGGGGCTGGTGGCGCGCCGCCGTCCGGCGAGGCGCCGCGTCCGCAGCGCGCTCCCTCCAGGGGCCGTGGCCGTGGTCAGCAGCAGTATCCCAAGACCAAAGAAGGCCCGATGAAGGGCTTTGTGCCGCCTCCGCGTTTCGGCGGGGCCACACAGTTCAGCACCGAGCCGCTGCCCATCACCCGCGAGATCACCGTCACAGAGGGAATCAGCGTCAAGGATCTGGCGGAGAAGATTGGTATCCGCGCGAAGGATCTCATCGCGGTCCTGCTGATGCGCGGCGTCTTCGTCACCGTCAACCAGTCGCTCGACGCCGAGATGGTCAAGGATGTCGCCGCCCGGTTCGGCGCCGCGGCCAATGTCATCAGCTACGAAGAAGAGCTGGAAAATCAGGCGATCGAAGAGGTGCTCGACACCGAGAAGTACGATGTCGTCGAGGTGCCGCGCGCTCCCGTCGTCACCGTCATGGGCCACGTCGACCACGGCAAGACCAGCCTGCTCGACGCCATCCGCGAGACCGATGTCGCGGCGGGCGAGGCCGGCGGCATCACGCAGCACATCGGCGCCTACAAGGTCCGCTTCTCCAAGGAAGGCTCGCCGGCCTCCGGCCGCGAGATTGTCTTCCTCGATACGCCGGGCCACGAGGCCTTTACCCGCATGCGCGCCCGCGGCGCCAAGGTCACCGACATCGTCGTGATCGTCGTGGCCGCAGACGACGGCGTCATGCCGCAGACCCTCGAAGCCATCGACCACGCTAAGGCCGCGGAAGTGCCCATCATCGTGGCCGTCAACAAGATCGACAAGCCCGAGGCGAATCCCGATCGCGTCAAGAAGCAGCTCGCCGATCGCGGCCTCATCCCCGAAGAGTGGGCAGGCGGCGGCGAAAGCTCCACCGTCTTTGTCGAAGTCTCCGCCAAGAAGCGCCTCAATCTTGACTTGCTGCTCGAGATGATCTGCCTCGTCAGCGACATCAAGGCGCCCAAGGCCACGCCGGGCCGCAAGGCCGTCGGCTCGGTCCTTGAAGCCAAGCTCGACCGCGGCCGTGGCGCAGTGGCCACCGTCCTCGTGCAGGACGGCACCCTGCACCTCAACGACAGCTACATCGTCGGCAATACCTTTGGCAAGGTGCGCGCCATGTTCGATGACCGTGGACGTGCCATTGAAGAAGCCGGCCCCTCCACGCCAGTCGAAGTGCTGGGTCTGGAGGCCATGCCCGACTCCGGCGACACCTTCCTCGTGGTTGCCGATCGCGACAAGGCCAAGGGCATCGCGCAATATCGCAAGATGAAGGAGCGCGAGGCTCAGCTCGCCAAGAGCTCCCGCGTCACGCTCGAGGGCCTCTCCGAGCAGATCCGCCAGGCTGGCGTCAAAGACCTTGCCCTCATCATCAAGGGCGACGTTACCGGCTCAGTGGAAGTGCTGGCAGACTCGCTGATCAAGATGTCCACCGAGAAGGTGCGCGTCAAGGTCATCCACTCCGGCGTCGGCTCCATCACGGAGAGCGACGTTCTGCTCGCCACCGCATCCAACGCCATCATCATCGGCTTCAACGTGCGCCCCGAGCGCAAGGCCGCCGAGCTGGCCCAGCAGGAGAGCGTCGACATCCGCCTGCACTCCATCATCTACGAGCTGCAGGACGAGATGCGCCTCGCCATGATGGGATTGCTCGAACCCACATTCAAGGAGAACTACGTGGGCCGCGCCGAGGTGCTCAACATCTTCAGAATTCCGAAGGTGGGCACCATCGCCGGATGCAGAGTGCAGGACGGCGTCATCCGCCGCGATGCCGAAATCAAGGTGATGCGCGACGGCGAACAGGTATTCAAGGGCAAGATCGGCTCGCTCAAGCGCTTCAAGGACGACGCCCGCGAAGTCACCAACGGCATGGAGTGCGGCATCGGCATCGCCAACTTCGGCGACCTGAAGGAAGGCGACATCCTCGAAGCCTTCTCGACCGAGAAGATGGCAGCCGACCTTGGCGCGCTCACCGCAACCAAGGCATAACAGCGCTAAGCGTTCCAACCCTCGGCCCGTGGCAGATTTCTGCCGCGGGCCGTTTTCTTTCCCCGGAAAAGTGAACACATCGGTATCCTTTGCCGTCTTAGCAGGTAGAAAGAAGACGAGCGCGCAGCCGGCCTTTGCGCCATCCGGCTATCGCAAGGAGAACGCACAAGCGTGACCACCGATTCAGACGCGGAGTTCACGGCTCTCGTACTGCGTCAGGCACGCTTCGTCTTTCAGGTTGCATATGCGGTGCTGCTCAATGCGCATGAAGCGGAGGATGCGGTGCAGGAAACGTTCCTGAAGCTCTATCGCAATCGCGGCTGGCAGCGCGCCAAGAATGAGCGGGCATTTCTGGCTCGAACAGCCTGGCGCGTCGCGCTGGATCTGCGCCCGCGCGGTCCACGGTCTCTCGCAATGCTCGACCCGCTCGACTGCGCCGACGCCATCCCGGCTCCGCAGCCCGGCCCCGAACAGATCCTGCTCTCGGCGGACCAGCACGCACGGGTTCACTCCGCGCTGAACACGCTCCCAGAGGAACTGCGGATGCCGTTGCTGCTCTCGTCTTTCGAGGAACTCAACTCCCGCGAGATTGGCTCTGTGCTCGACATTCCCGAGGGCACGGTGCGCACGCGCCTGCAACGCGCCCGCAGTCTGTTGCGCGAAAAACTCGCACGGCTCCAGGTCCGCGCCCAGGAGGCCCGTCATGGCTGAACGCGACGATTTTGATCGGATGCTCGATGCCGCTCTGGCCACCTATGCCAATCCCGATTCCGGCCTCGAAGAGCGCATCCTCGCGCGGGTCGAGGAAAGCGCGCCCGTTCGTGCGCATCGCCCGCTGTGGTTGTGGGCAGGCGGATTCGCAGTGATTGTTGCGGCCTTCTTCTTCTTCGTACCTGCAATCTGGCATCGTTCGCCGGCACCGCAGGCAGGGCCTGGTGCGCACACCTCGATCGCAACGCTGCCGCCGGACCACAGCGTCAACAGTGCACCGGCAAGCCCAGCGGCGCACCCGCATCGAGTTGCCATGCTCCATCCGGTTCCCCGGCCCGCCGCCTTGCCCAAGCTCAGCGTCTTCCCCGCTCCGGCGCCGCTCAGTCCCGCAGAGCAGGCACTGGTGCGTGTTGTCGCGCAGTCCTCCGAAGATCAACGCCGTGCGCTGCTTGCGGCACAGCACGAGCATGATACGCCCATCCGCATCTCCGCCATCTCGATTCCACCCATCTCACCGCCCGCCGAGGGCCAGGAGTAATCCGCCATGCGCAAAACCGCTCCGCTCACTCTCTTGTTCATCTCGCTTCTCGTTCTGCCCAGGCTCGTCACTGCGCAGGACTCCAGCAAGCCCGCCGAACCGCCTGCGGCCACCGAGCCCGCACCGCACTACTACCACCTCGACTTTGCCGTGCAGGAACTCGACGGCGCTGGCAAACCCATCAACAGCCGCACCTACACCACCAGCGTCAGTACGGATCGCCACTTTACAGGATCAATCCGTACCGGCTCGCGCATTCCCGTCGCCACAGGCGCCTTTGAGACCGGCAAAGACCAGCCGCTCACCAACGTCCAGTTTCAATACGTCGATGTC
>JAGWML010000154.1 GCA_028873155.1 Acidobacteriota bacterium | reverse complement strand
ATAATCGTCGGTCAAGATCACTTCCACATCTTCATGCACGTGCTCTTCAATCACCTTGCGCAATGTTTCCACTTTCGCGTCGGGAACTTGAACCATCTTCACTATGCCGCCACGTTGACGAAGACCCACCACAACCTGTTTCTTGCACTTCGGATGCCCGACCTTGTGCTGATGACCGCGTTGGATGCCGCCGATGTATGTCTCATCAATTTCCACGGTGCCGAAGAGATTCGCGGAACCCTGGTTCTCCATTGCCTTGCGAATCCGATGCGCCATATACCATGCCGTGCGGTAGGAGCCAATGCCGAGATGACCTTGTAGCTGTTTCGCTGAGATGCTTTTCTTCGCATCGACAATCAGCGCGAGAGCCATGAACCACTTTGTCAGCGGGAGATGTGAGTCATTGAAGATTGTGCCCGATGTGGCCGAGAACTGCTGCTTGCACGTTTCCTCTAGGCACTGGTAGATGCGCGTGCGCTTGTTCTTGCTGGCAGTCCTGCGCGTGATCTTCGAGATGCGCTCACAGCCGCATACAGGGCAACGAATACCATCGGGCCAACGCATTGACTCAAGGTAGGCAAGGCAATCATCATCAGATTTGAACTGTTGGGTTACGTCTATCAGGTTCATCGCGCCCCCTTGAGGGATTCGTAGACGAAAAAGATGGCAAGAACGGCGATCCAGAACAGAACCGTTAAAAGCCTCGCCTTAGTCTTCGGTAGCATGAACCTACTTTAGAGGAAATCGCCTTCTGTGTCAAGTGCATAATCTTCACTTCAGTCGTGCCATACGACCACCCAATAGCGGCGGGGGCTTCAGCCCCTGAGGGATGGACTTCCGCAGCCTCGCGGCTACCCTGTCGGCAGCTTCCCGGATGCCGCCACCCGGCCATACCACAGCCCCGAATCCTTGATCGTTCGCTGCTGCGTCCTGAAGTCCACATACGTCAGGCCGTACCGGAACGAATATCCGTCGCCCCACTCGAAGTTATCCAGCAGGCTCCATGCGTGGAACGACCGCACCTTCGCTCCGTCTCGCATCGCCCGCGCCAGCTCCGAAAGCTCCTGCCGGAAGAACTCGATGCGCCGCCCATCCGGCACGCGGCCGCCCTGCGCCGGCTCCGGCCCATCCAGAAACATGCATCCGCTCTCCGTCAGCTCAATCACCGGGTTGTTGAACTCGCGCGAGATGCGCATAACTATGTCATAGATCCCGCGCGGCCACATCTCCAGTCCCGCATGGGTCAGCGGACCCTCGCTCGCCATCGTCACCCGGATGCCCGTGTACGGATCGCGCCCGCCCGGAGGATCGTTCTCGCCCTCTGAGTCAAACGAACCGCCGCCGCCCACCGGGCTCGTCTTGCTCGCGTCCTCCACAATCCTGCGCGAGTAGTAGTGGAACCCCACCCAGTCCAGCGGCGCCTTCATCATTTTTTCGTCGCCGGACTTGTAGCCCATGATCTGGAATGGCTCATCGGTGAGAAACGCCTTCTTCGGATACTCGCCGGTCATCGTGGCAGCAAGGAAATACACATTGCTCATCGCGTGGTAGCGCTCCGCCGCCGCGCGGTCCGCCTCCGAGTCCGTCTTGGGATAGCCCGGAGCCATCTCGTACGCGCTGCCCACCGTTGCCTTCGCCGAGTTGGCCTTGATCGAGCGATGCGCCTCGCCCTGCGCCAGCGCCACCGTGTGCATCGCTTTCAGCCAGTCCGGAAAACTCCTGCGCCCCGGCGGCTGTATGCCCACGCCATAGCCAAAAAACGTGAACGACCACGGCATGTTGAACGGCGCCCACACCGTGATTCGATCACCCAGATGCTTCGCGAGAATCCCCGCATAGTCGGCGAAGTAGCCCGCGAGATCCCGGTTGGGCCAGCCTCCGCGATCCTCCAGCCCCTGCGGCAGATCCCAGTGATACACCGTGCAGAACGGCCGAATCCCCGCCTCCAGCAGCGCATCCACAAACTGGCTGTAGTGGTCCACGCCCTTCATGTTCGGCGCGCCGGTCCCCGTCGGCTGAATGCGCGGCCACGAGATCGAGAAGCGAAAGCTCTTCAGGTTCAGCTTCTTCAGGATGCCGATGTCGTCACGGTAGCGATGATAGAAGTCGCACGCCACGTCGGCCGTGTCGCTTCCCTTCACATGACCCGGCGCATGCACAAACCGGTCCCAGATCGACTCGCCCTTGCCGTCCTCGTTCCATGCCCCTTCCACCTGATACGACGACGTCGCCATGCCCCACAAAAAATCATCGGGAAACTGCGCCTTCTCGCTCTCGCTGGTCGGAATGAAGCCGGGAATCGTTGCCGGCATCGCCGGCCGATCTGCAAACGCCCGCCCGCCCGGCAATGCCGCAGCGGCAGCGGCCAACAACGACGTCTTCGCAAAGTTGCGTCGATTCATTGGGGACATCGAATTCTCCTGCGTTTGAGAGTCTCGTTCCTGTCCAACCATTCAACCAACGCAGTGTACACAAGCAACGGATGCAGCGCCGACCCGCATGCGCGCCCGTCGGGGACCGGGGACGGAAGCTCAACAATCAACCCCGGCTACCCCACTCACGCGCGCCTCCCCGCAGCAAGCGGCATGGGTGGGAAACCACAAACCCTCCCCACCTCTGGTCACTCCCAGCCCGCCCCTGTGACCGCGCACACATGCCGGAACCCGCCTCGTCCACGAAAATCAGGAAGACGCTCCCGAGCAGACGGAAGCGCGCTTTGCCGGGCCAGAAGATGCCCGCCCGCGCCTCCTGAGCTTGGACACAGGTGCCGCATGAGCCTTCACTCCGTCCTCCTCGAACCCATTCCGTCCGCACTGCCCCTCACTGGCCAACCCATCAACCCGCTCACTGAAGCGGCGCTCCACGGCATCACCCGCGCTCTTGCCTCCGTCGGCCGCGCCTTCGTCTGCCTCGACCCCGGCTTCCACATCGTCCACGTCTCCCACCTGCTGGACGAGCTCCTCGCGCCCGGCGCATCCGCCGCGCTCTGCGGACAGCCCGCCGACGCGCTCTTTGACAACGACAGCTTCGGCCCCGGCAGCCCGCTTCGCCAGGCCCTCGCGCAAGGCCACCGCCGCGAAGGCTGGCGCGCCACCGTGCGCTACGGAGACAGCGCCCAGCGTCTCGTCTCCATCACCGCCGCTCCCATGCTCCAGGACGGCTCCTCCATCTGCGATCCCCGTGTCGCCTACCTCATCCTCATGCGCCCCGCCGAAGAGGAGCCCGCATGCTCTGACTCCCCTTCGCCCTGCTCCGGCGCCATCGCCTGTTCGCCGCCCATGCAGCGCATCTTCCGCCTCGTTGAAACCCTGCAGCACAGCGAGGCCTCCGTCCTCATCACCGGCGAAAGCGGCTCCGGCAAAGAGGTCGTCGCCCGCGCCATCCATCAGAACTCCGTGCGCAGCGCAGGCCCCTTCATCGCCGTCAACTGCGCCGCTCTGCCCTCCGAGCTCCTCGAGTCCGAGCTCTTCGGCCACGTCCGCGGAGCCTTCACCGGCGCCGTCCGCGACCGCACCGGCCGCTTCGAGCTCGCCTCCGGCGGCACCCTCTTCCTCGACGAAATCGGCGACCTGCCTCCGCTCCTCCAGGTCAAGCTCCTGCGCGTCCTCCAGGAGCACCGCTACGAGCGCGTCGGCGAAAGCATCCCCCGCACCACCAACGCCCGCATCATCGCCGCCACCAACGTTGAACTCCGCGCCGCCCTGCGCGACGGCCGCCTCCGCGAAGACCTCTACTACCGCCTCTGCGTTGTGCCCATCGACGTGCCTCCGCTCCGCCACCGCCGCGAAGACATTCCCCAGCTCGCCCTCAATCTGCTCAACCGCGTCGCCGGCCAGCGCGGCCTCGTCCGCCGCATCTCCCCGCAGGCCATGCGCGTCCTCCTCGATTACTCCTGGCCCGGCAACGTCCGCGAGCTCTCCAACGCCATGGAGTACGCCGTCGCCGTCGCCAAAATGGAGACCATCCTCCCCGAGGACCTGCCCGAAGAGTTGCGCCTCGCGCACCACGCCCTCGCCGATGGGCAAGCCGCGCACGCGCAGGAGTGGCAACCCACGCCTGCACGCCACACACCCACGCCCTCAGAGCACGAGCGTCTCCGCGCCGCGCTCGACTCCCATCGCTGGAGAAAGGCCGAAACCGCCAAAGCTCTCGGCCTCAGCCGCTCCACGCTCTGGCGTCGCATGCGCGAACTCAAGCTCGCCTGACCGCCGCCGCGTTCCCAGTCTTGTAGTTGCTTTTTGAAAGTTCCGCAGCACACCATCCCACGTGCCTGTAGGTGCGGGTGCCCCCGGTCCCTCGCCCTTGGGGACCGGGAGAAGGAAGAATCGCCAATCACCCGCGTGCGTCGATCCATGCGCGTCCGCGCAGCAGCTGGCACGGGCGGCACACCATGAACCCCTCCCCACTCCCCACCCTGTCATCCTGAGCGACCAAAGGGAGCCGAAGGATCTGCGGTTGCTTTTCTCACGCCGCGACTAAGGTCGGAATCCACCACCTCATCGCCAAATCAGGAAAACCAAACCCCTCCCCACAACACCCCTTGTCATCCTGAGCGACCAAAGGGAGTCGAAGGATCTGCGGTTGCTTTTCTCACGTTGAGGCTGCGCCGAGAAGCCACCTCATCCCCCAACCAGCCGCCCTACCCTTTCAGCATCGGACGCAGCGCCGCATAATCCACCGCCGCCGCTTCCATCGCAGGCATCTCCGTAAACGGCGGCTCCTGCTCCACAAAGATGTGCCGCACGCCGGCCCTGCGTCCCGCCGCCACAATGGCCCTCACATTCACTTCGCCGCGGCCCACCTCCGTTGGCTGCGGAGCATCCGGCGCCATCAGCTCCGTCACCGGCTTCGTCAGGTGTTTGAAGTCCTTCACGTGCAGCATCGCAATCCGCGCCGCATGCGCCTCAATCAGCTTCACCGGATCCGCGCCGCCCACCCGCATCCAGCCCGTATCCGCCTCAAACTGCACCAGCGCCGGGTCCGTCTCCCGCAGCAGAATCGCGTACCCCGTCTCGCCCCCGCCCAGGTCGCGAAACTCGATGTTGTGGTTGTGATACGCATACTGCATCCCCGCCGCCTTCGCCTTCTGCCCAATCTCATTGGCCATCGACGCCATCGTGTGAAAGTCCGCCGCCGTCAGCGTGTTCAGCAGGTGCAACACCCCCTGCATCCCGCCATCCGGCTTCCGCGGCGGCAAAATCGAGCTCACCACGTACTCCGCACCCAGCGTCTTCCCATCCTCCAGCAGCTTGTCTGTCTCTTCAAAGCCAAACATCAGGTGCGCGCTCGGAGCACGCAGTCCCGCCTCCTGCACCAGCGCGCGAAACGCTGCCGGAGTCTGCTTCGCAAATCCCGCCGTCTCCACCTCAACAAACCCAATCTGCCGCAGCTTCTGCAGCGTCCCCGCCGGGTCTTTCTCCAGATCGCTGCCCACTGTGTAGAGCTGAATCCCCGCCGGCACCGCCTGCCCTGCCGCCCACACGCTCCGCGACAAAGTTCCCGCCGCTGCTCCGCCGCCCACCATCCGCAAAAATTCCCGCCGCGTTATCGCTCCACTCCACACCATCGCCAGCCTCCGCACCCCATTCAACCACACTCGCCATGACTCACGTCGCAGGAAGCAAGGATCATCCGCACCTGCGCCCGCCCGCGCTCCATGTAGTTCTCCATCCGCACCACCTCAATGCCCTGTCATCCGGAGCGACCAAAGGGAGTCGAAGGATCTGCGGTTGCTTTTCTCTCGTAGCCCCTGCCCGGTGCCTCATCTTCAACACTGTGCGCATCACGCCAGTTGCCGGGTGCCCCCGGTCCCTCGCCGTTGGGGACCGGGGAAAGATGACTCACCAATCAACCCAGGCTGCCTCATCCATGCGCGTCGGCGCATCGGCTGTCATGAGCGGGAAACCACAGGCCCACCCCACACCCTGTCATCCTGAGCGACCAAAGGGAGTCGAAGGATCTGCGGTTGTCCTTTCTCATGCGGTCGCCGGACAAGGTGCCGGTCGGCGGGTGGCGCACCTTAAGTTTTTACAATTTCAACCGACACACAACTGAGGGTGCCCCATCCTTCGCTTTTTTCTAGCGAAGGGTGGGCTGGCACGAACTTCTCTTCCCGGCTCGTATAGATTTCTCCCGTTATGGCGAAGCTGGTCCGCTACCAGCAGTGCGGCTGCCTTCATTTCGTGACGTTCAGTTGCTATCGCCGTCAACCCCTGCCGGACACGCCGATGGCGTACAGCCTCTTCGAGGCTGTGTTCGAGGCGGTGCGTCGACGGTACGGCTTTGTGGTAGCCGGAGATATTCTGATGCCGGAGTACGTCCATCTGCTGCTCGGCGAGCCGCGGCGGTCGACGCTATCGATTGCTCTCCAGGTTTTGAAACAGCAGACCTCGCACAGGTTGAAAAAGCGTGGGGAGGTTCAGATCTGGCAGCGCCGCTACTATGATTTCAATGCCTGGAGCGAAGAGAAGCGCGTCGAGAAGCTGCGCTGCATGCACCGCAATCCGGTTGCGCGCGGCCTGGTCGCCAAGGCCGAAGACTGGCCATGGTCGAGCTTCCGCCACGATGCGATCGGTCGGATTGGAGTGGTCGAGATTGAATCTCAATGGACAGCCTTCCGCAGAGGCAATCAACTCCCCGAACTTATCCGTTACATTAAAAAGGACGGTTGGGATTCGTGCTCTCCCACCCTTCGCCAGAAAGAAGCGAAGGATGGGGCATCCACTTCACTGGCAGGGAAAGGGTGCGCCACCCGCCATCGCCGCGTGGGCGCTCCAGATTCAGCCCAAAGACATATCGGTACCAATCGTTTCCTCGATGAGCACTCTTGGTCGTATCGCAGCTTCCGCTGACCTTCAGACTTGTCGATACGGCACATCAGACAGTCGGGGAACAACGTTAATCGAATTTGATTTCAAGAAGGCCAGAGCGGCGCTCTCAGCGTCTTTGCTCACACCCGGGCCGAGCATCACGTCGTTAATCGGAAGCAAAGCAGTTGGTAACGCTGCGGCGTCGGAGGATGCAGGAACCACGCCGAGCGGAAATGCTATGTACGGGACCAGCGTCGCATTTGTGGGACGAAAGCGAATCGGGTGAATGAGGTTTGTTTTGTCTTTGTCTGGGGAAATTGGAAGAACAAGTCTCCACTCTTTTTCATGGTGGAAAGCGCGGTGTTTAAGAAGCCCGGCAAGTCTGAAAATCCTCTTCCTCGCCTCAATTAAACCAATCCCGAGTTGC
>JAGWML010000153.1 GCA_028873155.1 Acidobacteriota bacterium | reverse complement strand
TTCGGGTCGTAGGCGGGCTGCTTTTCCTGCGCGAAGGCGAAGACGGCGGGGTCGACCATGCCGCAGCCGAGCAGCTCAATCCAGCCGGAGTGCTTGCACTTGCGGCAGCCCTTGCCGCCGCAGAAGATGCAACTGATCTGCACGTCGGCGCTGGGCTCCGTGAAGGGGAAAAACGATGGAAAGAAGCGCGATTTGACCGACGACCCAAACAGCGCCTTCATCGCATGATCCAGTGTCCCCTTGAGGTCGCTGAAGGTGATGTTGGTATCGACGCAGAGGCCTTCCACTTGATGAAAGATCGGCGAGTGCGTAGCATCCTGCGCGTCGTTGCGGTGGACCTTGCCGGGAATGACAATGCGGACGGGCGGCGCCTGCTGCTCCATGGTGCGCATCTGCACGGGCGAGGTGTGGGTGCGCAGGAGGAGGCGGTCGCGCTGCGCGCGGCGCTCCTGGTTGGCGACGACGAGCGTGTCCTGCGTGTCGCGCGCGGGATGGCCGGGCGGGAAGTTCATGCACTCGAAGTTGTAGAAGTCGGTTTCGACCTCAGGGCCGACGCCGACCGAATACCCAAGTGCCGCGAAGACGGAGACGATTTCGTTGAGGGTCTTCGTGATGGGATGTTCTGCGCCGGTAAGACGACGGCTGCCGGGCAGCGTGATGTCGATGGCCTCGGCAGCGAGGGCTGCGTCGGTTGGACCTGCGCCGGACACATCGTCCAGCAGGCCTTCAACCACGGACTTGAGCGCGTTGAAGCGCTGGCCGAGGGCCTTCTTCGCCTCAGGCGTAGCGGACTTGAGCCAGCGGCTGGAAACCTCATTGAGCAGGCCCTGCTTGCGGCCAAGCCAGTGCAGGCGAAAGGCCTCAACCTGCTCGGGCGTGGCGAGCGCGGCGGCAGCGGCGCGTGCCTGCTGCTCGAGCGCGGCAAATGCCTGATTCAGAGCGGCCTCGTCAAAGGCCGTCAAGATAGGGATTGCTTCGGTGGTCATGCAGTACTAGCAGGATAAACCACTTGTGGGTTGCGGGTTGGTGCAGGGCGAAGAGAGACTCAGCCGTGAGGGTGAATCCGCCGGACTGGCGTGGATATTCAAACTGTGGCGCAGTGCAACCTTTTCGACGGGAAAGCATCTCAACCTGTAACAGACAGAGGCGTTCCCCAATGAACTCTCTCCCAAGGTAGGTAGTCACCTCACTTAAGGTTCGGCAACGAACCTCTTCTCTCGAGCCCTCCAGGTTTCCCTTCCAAACAATGCCTCTTGAGCGGGCCTGCCGGAAAGCAGGCCCACATGCTCCGTCTGTTTGCCTGTTCTGCCGCCGCTACAATCAGAGAGTGAAGCGGACGGAATCCTCCCAAAGAAAAAAGCCTGACAATTCTATGCAGGGGCTGGATAGCCTTTTTGCGCATGCCGGACTGGTGCGCAGCCGGCGCGGCACGCCGGCGGGGATTACCCGGGAGCTGCGGTTGGAGCGGGCGATGCCGCAGGAGCTGACGCAGACTGCACCAGAGCCGCGCGTGGCGGCCAATGGCGTGGAGTGGCTGGCGGCGCCCGGCTGGAACAGGATGCAATGGCTGTGGCACGGCTTCAGCACACGGCGCGGCGGAGGGAGCCGGGCATATTGCTCCGAGGACGCGCCGGGCGAGCTGAATCTGGGCTTTACGGCATCCGACGACCGGGCGGTGGTGGAGCACAACCGGCGGCTGCTGGCGGAGGCGATCACAGGCAGCGCGGAGACGCCGCTGGTGACGCTCAAGCATGTGCACTCCAACGTGCTGGTGCGCGCGGGCGCGGCGGATGCGGGGCTGAGTGTGCCGCACAAAGGCGATGGACTGGTGACGGACCAGCCGGGCCTTTTGCTGGCGGTACAGACGGCCGATTGCATCCCGGTACTGGTGGCAGATACGAAGCGGCGAGTGGTTGCGGCATTCCACGCGGGATGGCGCGGGACCGTGAAGCGCATCGTCGAGACGGGCGTGGGGCGGATGCGCTTGGAGTTTGGCTGCCGGCCCGAGGACCTGGTGGCGGCGATTGGGCCGGGCATTGGGGCGTGCTGTTACTCGGTGGGCGACGAGGTGCTGTCGGCCTTTGAGTCGCAGTTTGCCTATGCGCGCGAGCTCTTTCGCGAGGTCTATGACTCGGATCCGGTGCGGATCAGGTACCCGATGCTGTTCTTGACGCAGAGAGCGCCTGGCCACTCGCCGATTGGGCCGAACCTGCATGTGGACCTGACCGAGGCGAACCGGCGGCAACTGCTGGACGCGGGCGTGAAGGCGGCGGCGATTCGCGTGGTGGGCGGATGCACAAGCTGCCAGCGGGAGCTGTTCTTCTCGCATCGCGGGTCACAGGGATTTGCTGGACGCATGATGAGCGTGATCGGAATTCGCGTGCGGTGACGGTTTCGAGGCCGGATGCGGTGGGGAGGATGACCGGCCGGTAGCAACGAGGCACAGCGATCAGGATGCGCTGGGGGTCTCGCTGGAGGTTTTTGCCGCCTCCCCAGGGTTGACGAGATCGCGCAACTCCTTGGAAGGCTTGAAGTAAGGAACACGTTTGGCGGGGACTTCCACGCGCTCGCCGGTCTTGGGATTGCGGCCGATGCGGGGGTTGCGCTGGCGGATGCGGAACGAACCGAAACCACGGATCTCAATCTTGTCGCCGCTTTGCAGGGCGGAGATCACAGAATCGAAGACGGTTTCGACGATCACTTCTCCATCGCGGCGGGTGAGATCGCCCAGGCGGGTCACTTTCTCGACCAGGTCGGCTTTCGTCATAACGTGCGTGCCTCCGCATTCAGGATAAACAGATTGTGGCTGGTCCGGCCCTAAAAAATCAAGGCTGGAAAGCAGATTTTCGCCTTTAACATCAACGAATTGACCGGGAGGGGCGACAGGAAACCCGCGGGGATGATTGCTGAAGTGGAAAACCATATATGATTGCGTCAGCTTTTTAATGGATGAGCAAGGATGCAATTGAAACAGGCCGAAGATGGCGAACGAGCATAAACATTACAGCTTTGTCATTCCCGCATACAACGAGAGCGGGCGCATTCCGGCGACATTGGAGTCTGTTGTGCGATGTATCCGCACGCAGGGGTGGGCGGCGGAAGTGATTGTCGTTAATGATGGTTCAAAGGATGACACGGCCCATGTGGTGCGGCAATTTGCCGAGCACGCGCCCGAGGTGAGGCTGATCGAAAATCCGGGCAACCGGGGCAAGGGCTACAGCGTGCGCCACGGCATGATGGAAGCGCAGGGCGATGTAGTAATGTTCACGGACTCCGACCTTTCCGCGCCGATTGAAGAGGCGGAGCGGCTGTTTGCGGCGATTGAAAAGGGCGCGGATATCGCGATCGGCTCGCGATGGCTGGAGAGCGGGCGCCAGACGCACCGCCAGCCACTCTACCGGCAGTTCTTCGGCCGCTGCTTCAATCTCGTGACCCGCATGGTGATGACTCTGCCCTTTGCCGATACACAGTGCGGCTTCAAGGCGTTCACGCGCGAGGCGGCGCACACGGTCTTTTCTCTGCAAACAATTGAACGGTGGGGATTCGACCCGGAGATTCTGTTCATCGCAACCAAACACCACTTCAAAGTGGTGGAAGTGCCGGTGAGCTGGGCCCATGATGAGCGCACACGGATGAGCTACCTCAAAGATGGCATGAAGATGCTGGAAGAGCTGGCCATCATTCGGTGGAATGCGCTGCTCGGCCGGTACAGCGCCAAGGCTGCGCAGGCCAGGCAGAGCCCTCTCGCACGGTAGCCCCATCGGCGAGTAGCCGATCTGGCATGGCGGAAGTTGCGCCCCGACAGCACAATGAGCGGACAGAAGCAATCCTGGGGATTGCTCGGCGCAGCTGTGTACAGAGCGTCCCGACAAGGCTAGGTCATGGCGCCGTGTCCAACTTTTTGGACCAGTCAATCTGCGTGCGCGTGTGGTAAGCTCCGGGGAAGTTTTAGAGAAGACTGACTGGACAAGCGGACATCAGTGGGGGACGCTTGCTCGAACGTCTGTCGACATGGGGAACCCGGTGATGAAAGTGATCTGTGGAGTCCGACGTCGCTCTCGGATTCTGGTTCTATTGGCCTTTGCACTATGTGCAGGGATGCAGGTGTGCGGGCATGCAGGGGCGCAGGTGGCGCAGCGAATTGCAGGGCCGATCGATGATTCGGCGCTGGTCACCCTGACTGGCAACACGCGACCCTGGGCGCAACAGGTCAATGACGCCGGAGCGGCTCCGGTGTCGATGCCGGCTGGGCGTCTTGTGCTGGTGCTGCACAGGAGCGCGCAACAGGAAGCCGACCTTGCAAGCTATCTGGAGGCAGTGCAGGATCCGGCATCCGGCAGCTATCGCAAGTTCATGACGCCGGAGGAATACGGCAAGCGCTTTGGCGTGGGAGATGCGGATCTGGCGCAGGTGCAAAGCTGGCTCGAACAGCACGGGCTGCAGATGACAAAGACCTCCAAAAGCCGCATGACGCTGGAGGTGACCGGAACGGTGGAACAGGTGTCGGCGGCATTTCATACCTCGATTCACCGGTACAGTGTGGGTGGACAGCAATTCCTGGCGAATGCGACAGACCCCATGATTCCCCAAGCATTGACGCCGGTGATCGCGGGTTTTGCATCGCTGACCAGCCTCCGTCCAAAGTCGCAGGTGATTCGCGGGCCAAGCGGGACCTACAACCCAACGAATCGTACGATCACGCCAACCTACACGATTGGAAACGCCACCAGCGGCTACTACATTTTTCTGGGACCGGCGGACGCGGCGACGATTTATGACACGCCAACGACACTGAATCCGCACCTCTCCGGTTCTGCGCTGGACGGGACGGGCGTAACGATTGGAATCGCGGGCGACTCCAACATTGACCTGACACAGAACGCGAACTACCGGGCGACCTTTGGCTTGGCGGCAAAAGCAACAACAGTCGTGGTAGACGGGGCCGACCCCGGGCAGAATGGCGATGCAATCGAGGCCTATCTCGATACCGAAGTGGCCGGCGGCATCGCGCTGAATGCAAACATCGTGCTCTACACGGCCGCAGACACAAGCTTTTAGTCTGGCTTGTTCCTTGCCATTCAGCGTGCGTTGGACGATAACCAGGCAGACATTCTGAATGTGAGCTTTGGCGCCTGCGAGCAGGCCTTTGGCATAGCGGGCAACCAGTACATCATGAACCTATGGCAGCAGGCCGCCGCACAGGGGATTGCGGTGACGGTGTCATCGGGCGACAGCGGTTCTGCGGGCTGCGACGATCCCAATTCGGAGCTGAAGGCCCAGTACGGCCTCGCAGTCAACGGGATAGCATCGACGCCTTACAACATCGCGGTCGGTGGCACGGATTACGACGCGTTGTATGGCGCAAATTTCCCCACCAGTTTTACGACCTATGTGGATGTGACCAACACGCTGCCGAATCACCGCAGCGCACTTTCATACGTTCCCGAAGAACCCTGGAACAACTCGACGTATCCAAACACATCGATTGCACAGAACGTTCCCCTCTCCGCAAAGACAGGAGTGGCCAGCGACGACAACATCGTGGGCGGTGGAGGCGGAGTTAGCTCGGTCTACCCGGCGCCCGCATGGCAGAAGGGGTTTGGGACCGGGACAGCGCGGAATGTTCCGGATGTTTCGTTTCTCGCAGGCAACGGCTTCTACGGCGCGGTGTGGGGCATCTGTACGAATGTGGATTCTATAGGCCCTGACTGTACGGCCGGCGCGACGGGCAATAGCTTCAATCTGACAGGCGTCGGCGGAACTTCCGCCGCAGCACCGGCTTTCGCGGGCATGCTGGCGCTGGCGCAGCAGAAGGCGGGAACGCGCCTCGGACAGGCGGCAACAGTGTTGTACGCGCTTGCCAGGACGAAATACTCCAGCGTCTTCCATGACGTGTTGACGGGCGACAACTCGGTCGGCTGCGTGAGTGGTTCGCCGAATTGCTCGCTGAATCCCACTTACTCCTTCCTGACGGGCTACAACGCCGGCACCGGATACGACGAAGCCAGCGGGCTCGGCAGCGTGGACGCAACGCAAATGGCCAATGCGTGGATAGGCGCAGGTCTGGTTGCGACGACCTCAGCGTTGCAACTGAACGGCGCCAGCACGCCGTTGAGCATCACGCACGGCCAGAGCGTGACGGTGAATGCGACGGTGGCTGGATCGGGAGGCACGCCCACTGGCGTGGTGGCCCTGGTGGATTCGTTGAGCCCCGCAACGCTTCCCAATGCGGGCGCGATTGCGGATTACACGCTGACTGCAGGTGCGGCCAGCGGAACGACAACGTCGCTGCCCGGCGGAACCTACCAGGCATCGGCGCATTACGGCGGGGATACAGCGTTTGCGGAGAGCGATTCGAACTCAATCTCGGTAACGGTAGCAGCAGAAAGCAGCACAACTTCGCTGAAGGTGGCCGGCTACTACGATCCCACGAGCGGCAAGGCGGCGGCGTCTCCCTATTACGGATCGATCTTCCTTCTGGATGCGCAGCCCTACGGAAACAGCGCCTCAGCAACAAGCCCGAATGGAATCGCCACAGGCACGATCACCTACAAAACCGGCACGACGACACTGGGCACGGCAAATTTGACGAGCAGCGGCGTCGCTGAATTGCAGACGGGCCTGCTGCCGGGCGGAACGAACTCACTGACTGCCTCTTTCCCTGGGGATGCAAGCTTCCAGGCGAGCACCAGCGCCCCGGTCGGCTTGACAGTGCAGCCGGCGCCGACTGCTTTGCAAGTAGCCTCAAACACACCCAGTGCTCCCGTGGGTACTCCCGTTTCGCTGACGGCGACCTTTGTGAATGCGGCCGGAAAGGCGTTTCTGGACAGCGCAGGAGTCGCACCGACCGGGACCGTCACGTTCCTGGATGGCTCGAAGTCAGTCGGCACTGCAAATGTGACCGGCACCGCGGCTACGGCTACGACATTGGCCACCGGCAGTGCGTCGCTGACAACTTCACAGCTTGCCTGCGGCGCAGTGAGCATCACGGCGAGTTATGGAGGAGACAGCAACTATGCGGCGTCTGTGTCGGCTGGAGTCACTCCGTCCATCGTGTGCGCGACCGCCGGCATGACCGTTCAGCCCGCATCCACTTCCATCCAGGTGAGCCAGGCGCTGGGCGTCACAGTGACTCTCACGCCGTCTGGTACTCTGCCGGCGCCAACTGGAACGGTGACGCTGACGGCAACTCTTTCGGGTGGATCGACTCTCTACACATCGAGCGCGACGGCAATCACGAATGGCACGTCGAGTTTCACGATTCCGGCGAATGGGCTTGCCGTGGGGCCTGTGACGCTCAAGGCCAACTACAGCGGCGACGCTGACTATGGAAGCTCCACGGCGAGCGCTTCG
>JAGWML010000152.1 GCA_028873155.1 Acidobacteriota bacterium | reverse complement strand
AGATGCGTCTCCAGAATCTGGCCGACGTTCATACGCGAAGGCACGCCGAGCGGGTTGAGCACGATCTCAACCGGAGTACCGTCGGGCAGGTAGGGCATGTCTTCCTCGGGCAGGATGCGCGCGATGACGCCCTTGTTGCCGTGGCGGCCTGCCATCTTGTCGCCCACCGAAAGCTTGCGCTTCATGGCGACGTAGACCTTGACCAGCTTGATGACGCCCGGAGGCAGCTCATCGCCCTTCTGCAGCTTGGCCACCTTCTCATTGGTGATCTTGCGCAGCACTTCGATCTGGCGCGAGGTCATCTCCTCGATCTCATCGATCTGCTCGTTGACGCGGGGATCCTTGTCCGCGTAGCGGATGCGCTTGAGGTTCTTGGTGGAGATGCGCTCGATGGTCTCGCGATCGAGGATGGCTCCCTTGGTGATCAGGCGCTTGTTGGTGCGCTCGTCATGCAGGTCGGCCAGCACTTCTTTGCTGCCCAGGATGCCTTCGAGGCGCTTCAGACGCTCGTCCGTCAGAATGCGGATCTCGTCGCCGAGATTCTTTTCGAGCTGGGCGACGTATTCGGCTTCAATCTGCTTGGCGCGCTCGTCCTTCTCCTGACCCTTGCGGCTGAAGATGCGAACGTCAACCACCGTGCCCTCGATGCCCGGAGGGCAGGTGAGCGAAGCGTCGCGCACGTCGCCGGCCTTCTCGCCGAAGATGGCGCGGAGGAGCTTCTCTTCCGGCGTGAGCTGCGTCTCGCCCTTGGGCGTCACTTTGCCCACCAGAATGTCACCGTGCCCGATCTGGGCGCCGATGCGGATCACGCCGCTCTCGTCGAGATCGCGCAGCGCGTGCTCGCTGACGTTGGGGATGTCGCGCGTGATTTCCTCGGGTCCGAGCTTGGTGTCGCGGGCTTCAATCTCGAACTCCTCGATGTGCACCGAGGTGTAGTAGTCCTCGCGCACCAGCTTTTCGCTGATGAGGATGGCGTCTTCGAAGTTGTAGCCGCGCCACGGCATGAAGGCCACCAGCACGTTGCGCCCCAGCGCCAGTTCGCCCTGTTCAGTGCAGGGGCCGTCGGCGATGACCTGACCCTTGATGACGCGCTCGCCCTCGCGGACGACCGGCTTCTGGTTGATGCAGGTGTTCTGGTTCGACCGCTTGAACTTGATGAGCGTGTAAATGTCCGAACCGACCTCGCGCGAGAGCTGCGTGGGGTGATGCTCGCCTTCGACGCGGATGATGATCCGCTCGGAGTCAACCGAGTCCACGATGCCGTTGCGCTTGGCCAGAATGACGGCGCCGGAGTCGCGCGCGGTAACGCCTTCCATGCCGGTGCCGACCAGCGGAGCTTCGGCGACGAGCAGCGGTACGGACTGGCGCTGCATGTTGGCGCCCATCAGCGCGCGGTTGGCGTCGTCGTGTTCGAGGAAGGGCACGAGCGAAGCGGCCACCGAGACGAGCTGCTTGGGGCTGACGTCGATGTAGTCCACTTCATCGCGATTGACCAGCACGAAGTTGCCCTGGCGGCGCGCGTTTACGAGGTCTTCGGTGATGCGACCGCTGTCGTCAAACTCGATGTTGGCCTGCGCGATGGTGTGCTTGTCCTCTTCCCATGCGGAGAGGTAGAAGCTGTAGGGAATGGAATCGATGGAACGCTTGCCCTGCTTTTTGAGCGAGGCGTTCAGCTTAATCGCTTCTTCCTTTTCGATGTGGTCGCCGACGCGCAAGCCGCTTTCGCCTGCATTGGTGATCTCCACATAGTCGAGAATGCGCGAGTCCTTCACCTTGCGGTAAGGGGACTCGATGAAGCCGTACTCGTTGATGCGCGCAAAGCACGAGAGCGAGCTGATGAGGCCGATGTTCGGACCTTCCGGCGTCTCAATCGGGCAGATGCGGCCGTAGTGCGTGGGGTGCACGTCGCGGACTTCAAAGCCCGCACGTTCGCGGCTCAAACCACCCGGCCCAAGGGCCGAGAGACGCCGCTTGTGCGTGATCTCGGAGAGCGGGTTGGTCTGGTCCATGAACTGCGAAAGCTGCGAGGAGCCGAAGAACTCGCGGATCGCCGCCATCACCGGCTTTGCGTTGATCAGGTCGTGCGGCATCGCCGTGTTGAGCTCCTGATAGACGCTCATCTTTTCCTTGATGGCGCGCTCCATGCGGACCAGGCCGATGCGGAACTGATTCTCCATCAGCTCGCCGACAGCGCGCACACGGCGGTTGCCGAGGTGGTCGATGTCATCCACCATGCCGATGTTCTTGCGCAGTTTGAGCAGGTAGCGGATGGTTGCGTAGAAGTCTTCCGGCGTCAGGGTACGGTGATCGAGGTGCGTGGCGTCCTGATTGTCATAGAGCTTGATGTTGAACTTCAGACGGCCCACGCGCGAGAAGTCGTACTTGCGCGCATCGAAGAACATGCCTTCAAACAGGGCCGTGGCCGTGTCGAGCGTCGGCGGATCGCCCGGCCGCAGCTTGCGGTAGATCTCGATGAGCGCCTCTTCCGGCTTGTGCACGGAGTCGCGCTTGAGGGTGTTGGTGATGATGTTGCCCACGTCATCGCGCTCGGGGAAGAAGACCTCGAAGGTCGACGCGCCCGAGGACATGATCTTGTGCAGGCGATCGGCGGTGAGCTCGACGTTGGCCTCGACAATGACCTCACCGGTGGCAAGATCGACCACGTCGGCCGCGGTCAGCGCGCCGTCCAGCTCGGCTGCTTCAATATCGATCTTTTCGATGCCCGCGGCGCGAATGGCCTTGAGGGCATGCGCGGTAATCTTGCGGCCGGAGTGAGCGATCTCTTCGCCCTTGTGCGTCACGGCGTGCGCAGGCTTGGCGCCGAGCAGGTGCGTACCGCCCTGCGCATTCTGGGACACAGCCCACTGCAGCTTGCCATCGGCGATGTGGATGCGATCGACGGTGTAGAAGGTCTTGAGGATCTCCTCGTCGGAGCGCAGGCCGAGCGCGCGCAGGAAGATCGTGCCGAGGAACTTGCGCTTGCGGTCGATGCGGACGTAGAGGGTGTTCTTCTGGTCGTACTCGAACTCGACCCAGGAGCCGCGATAAGGAATGATCTTGCCCAGGAAGTAGGTGCGGTTGTTGGCCGTCTCAAAGAAGACGCCGGGCGAGCGATGCAGCTGCGAGACGATGACGCGCTCGGTCCCGTTGACGATGAAGGTCCCGTTCGGCGTCATCAGCGGAATATCGCCGAAGAAGACTTCCTGCTCCTTGATATCGCGGATGGTCTTGTTGCCGGTCTCGGGATCCTTGTCGAAAATCGTGAGGCGGACGGTGACTTTCAGCGGCGCGGAGAAGGTCATGCCGCGCTCTTCGCACTCCTGCTGGTCATACTTCAACTGCAAGCCGACAGGGTCGCCGCACTTGTTGCAGAAGTCGGGCGTGTTCTTGTTGTAGGTGCCGCACTTGTGGCAGAGCACCTCGCCAGGGTGGAAGGGGTCCGTAATGACCATCGCGCCGCAAGTCACGCAGGCGGTGCGCAGGTGATGCAGCCCTTTCAGGTGGCCGCACTTGCACTCCCAGTTTCCGATCGAGAAGTCCACAAAGTCCAGCTGCGAGATGCCGCGAAAATCCGTGATCGGGAAGACAGAGACGAAGACCGACTGCAGGCCCGAGTCATCGCGCTCGTTGGGCAGCTTGTCCATCTGCAGGAACCGCTCGTAAGAACGGCGCTGCACTTCGATCAGGTTGGGAATCTGCGTTGCGGTAGGAATCTTGGAAAAATCGAGCCGGCTGCGAATCGCGCGCTTCTCGTTGGACATGCTTCACTCCTGAGCTCTTCTGGCCGGCCACGCCTGACCGGGCGGGCCGGGCCGGCGCCCGAGTCTGAGGCACCGGCAGATTTCGGTCAACTACTGCACTGCATGCGATCCGGCGCGTCTGCGCCTGGCTCGCCCCGTACGCTCCAGCAGGCCCAGGGTGAGGCCGCCGGCACGCCGGAAAAACCCTCAACGGGCGGGTTTCACATGACGAGAGCTGCGATCCGGGTGGCAAGAAAGCGGCGTTGCCGCTTGCCGGGCAGTTGCGCTAGACTGCGCACAATCCTCGGGGAGAGGCTGCGGGGGCGAACAGAAAAACTGCCGCCCCGCAAAACCGCGCGCAAACCCCATCGAAAAAAAGACGCGGTTGCGGTGGCTGGGATACACGAAAAGCCCGCGAGGACGCGATGCCTCACGAGCGTGGCTTGAAGCCCCTGCTCCCAACCGAATTCTTTTGCCTTACTCTCGCCGATCCCAAAGCTCGCTTCTGCGCTGCCCGCTTGACCCTTGCCAACCTGTCAACGAAATCCTGCGTATCTCGTTGACTCTAGGGCACCTGCATCTCGCCCGCTACCCGCCTCCGGAGCCCTCGATACTACCTCAGCCCGGCGGACGAACCCGTACCCTGCCGCTCATCTCAAGGCGCGTCACCCAACTTGCACCCCAACAGGCTGAAACCCGAAGGGACCGAAAAGACGCGCAACGTTTATCGTAGCGCGTCCCGGCCCGACTTGCAACTTCAGTGCTACTTGACTTCGATAGTCGCGACGCCTTCAAACTTCTTCTTGATGGCCTCGGCCTCGTCCTTGGTCGCGCTTTCCTTCAGCGCCTTGGGGGCGCCATCGACCAGGTCCTTGGCTTCCTTCAGGCCGAGCGAGGTCACTTCGCGCACTGCCTTGATGGTGTTGATCTTGTTGGCGCCGGAGTCCTTGAGGATGACCTGGAACTCGGTCTTCTCTTCGGCCGCCGGAGCCGCCGCGCCCGCGCCCGCGCCGGCCACAACGACCGGAGCCGCAGCCGCGGCCGAAACGCCGAGCCGCTCTTCGAGCTTCTTCACCAGAGCCGCTGCTTCCAGCAGGCTGAGGCTAACAATCTGTTCTTCCAACTGTGCGAGATCCGCCATGATTCTTCTCCAATCCAAAATCCGTTTGAAATCCTGTTACGTGACTACCGGCTGCCGACCCCGGCTTGAAGTTTCCGATGCGCCAGACCAGCGCCCTTCCAGCCTTCCGTACAGCCAAAACCCGATTGCGAGGTGCGCGCCGTGGCGCGCCGCCGAAGCAGCTTATGCTGCGCCGGCAAACTTTTCCTTCTCGACACCCTGGCCGAGAACAACCGCGAGGTCGCGACCCGTGGCATTGATGACTGTTGCCAGCCGCTGCGCCGGAGCATTAATAAGGAAGAGCAGCTTCGAGAAGATCTCTTCCTTGCCCGGCATGGTGGCCAGCGCCTTGACCTCTTCGACGGTCAGAACCTTGCCATCGACGATGCCCAGCTTGAACTGGAACTCGGCATTTTCACCCACCCACTTGGCAAAACCCTTGGCAAGCGCCACGGGATCACCCGAGGTAAAGGCGACCGCGCTGACACCCTTCAGGCCCTTCAGCGCCGACTCAACCTGCGTGCCCTGGCTGGAAATTGCAGCCAGCTTGTTCTTCACCACGCGATACTTGCCGCCCGCCTCGCGCACCACCTTGCGCAGCTCGAAATCCTGCGCGACGGTCAGCTTGGCAAAGGTGCCGATAATCGCTGTTGTCGAGGTCTCCAGCTCCTTGGCCAGCAGCTGGACCTTCTCCTGTTTCTTGCTTCTTGAAATCGCCATCTTCCTGCTCCCTCAGCGGGTCGCGCCTGCCTCGGCGCT
The DNA here is from genome assembly GCA_028873155.1 of Acidobacteriota bacterium. Classification (GTDB taxonomy): domain Bacteria; phylum Acidobacteriota; class Terriglobia; order Terriglobales; family Acidobacteriaceae; genus Telmatobacter. The sequence continues at coordinate 1,797 of JAGWML010000152.1, read as the reverse complement.
CGCGGTTTGAATCCTGACCTGAAGTCCAATCACCGGTTTAGTGCTTTCCGGCGGCATCCGCAACGGCGGAATCCAGCGGCACGCCGGGGCCCATCGTCGAACTGAGCGTCACGCTCTTGATGTACTTGCCCTTGGCCGCCGACGGCTTGGCGCGCACAATCGACGCGATAACCGTGGTCGCGTTCTCGACCAGCTTCTCCGGCGCAAAGCTCAGCTTGCCCACCGGCACATGCACGAGGCTGGTCTTGTCGGCGCGGAACTCCACCTTGCCGGCTTTGATTTCCTTGACCGCCGAGGCCACATCCATGGTGACGGTGCCGGTCTTGGGGTTGGGCATCAGGCCCTTGGGACCCAGCACCTTGCCGAGGCGGCCGACGACCTTCATCATGTCCGGCGTTGCAATCAGCGCGTCGAAGTCGGTCCAGTTTTCCTTCTGAATCTTTTCGACCATCTCCTCGCCGCCCACAAAGTCGGCGCCGGCATCCTGCGCTTCCTTCTGCCGATCGCCCGTAGCGATGACAGCCACTGTCTTGGTCTTGCCAAGGCCATGCGGCAGGACAACTGTGCCACGGACCATCTGGTCGGCGTGGCGCGTATCGACACCCAAGCGCATGGTCAGGTCGACGGTTTCATCAAACTTGGCGTACTTGACCTGCTGCAGCAGGCTGACCGCCTCAGGCAGCGGATACGCATCGCGGGTCACCGCGGCGCGCGCCTTCGCAATATTCTTGCTGACTTTTGCCATTCTTCCCTCGTCTCCCACCGCTTGTTGCCAGCCCCGTAGCGGGGAACCTGGACCGCTTTGCCGACTCCGCGCAAAAATCGCGCCTTGCCAGACCGTTGCGACTCGAACAGGCTCAACAGCCGTGGTGCAGTTGACGGCCCGAAACACACTTCGGGCACATCTTTGAATCATACGCAAAGCTGCTCCGGATTGCAAACCTTCCGCCTTCCCGACACAAGGTAAGCCTGCAGGGCAAGTCATGCCGAGTCCTGTCTGCGTGCGCCTGACAGCTTTGAAAAGGCCGCCGAGCCGCCCCGTATACTGAAAGACGGCATGAGCACGTTTCTACCCGTAGACGAACAATTGGACCTGCTGCAGAAGGGCGCGGCAGAGATCATCCGCGTCAGCGACCTCCGCGAGCGCCTCGAAGAAAGCCGCAAGACCGGCCGCCCCCTGCGCATTAAGGCGGGCTTCGACCCCACCGCGCCCGACCTGCATCTTGGCCACACCGTCCTCATCCGCAAGCTGCGACACTTCCAGCAGCTCGGCCATACCGTCATCTTCCTCATCGGCGACTCCACCGCGCTCATCGGCGACCCCACCGGCCGCAACGTCACCCGCAAGCCCTTGACGCGCGAGCAGATCAACCAGAACGCCGAAACCTACAAGGCCCAGATATTCAAGCTCCTGGATCCCGCGCTCACCGAGGTCCGCTACAACTCCGAGTGGCTCGACAATCTTGGCTATGCCGGGATGATTAGCCTTGCCGCCAAGGTCACCCTCTCGCAGATGCTCGACCGCAAGGATTTCCGCGATCGTTTCCGCGCAGAGCAGGACATCAGCCTCCATGAGCTGCTCTATCCGCTCGCGCAGGGCTACGACTCCGTCATGCTCAAAAGCGATGTCGAGCTCGGCGGCACCGACCAGAAGTTCAACCTGCTCATGGGCCGCGAACTCCAGCGCAAAGAAGGCCAGCCCGAACAGATAGTGCTCATGATACCCATCCTCGAAGGCCTCGATGGCGTCCAGAAGATGAGCAAGTCTCTCAATAACGCCATCGGCATCAACGAGCC
>JAGWML010000151.1 GCA_028873155.1 Acidobacteriota bacterium | reverse complement strand
CCCTTGCGCCCGTCGCGTGTGCCGATGTGCGCATGCATCGTCAGGTCGTTGTCGCGTTCGAGGCCAAGCATGAAGAACTCATCGAAGGGCGCATGCCCGAACGTACGACCGCCGCGCAAAAAGCTCATCGACTCATAGTCACCGCCCTTGGCCTGGGGAAACCACTGCGCACCGATGCCGCCGCGGAGCTTCGCAAAAGTCTGCGGGCTCGCCGACCAGAGACGCGCTACCTCCGATGTGCCGTCTGCATGCAGGGTGAATCGATGCGCCGGAATGCGCCACAGATTGGACGCGACGCGCGTGACCTGCTTCAACTGGGCGCCGCTCGAAAGCATAGGCGCTGTCAGCGTCGTGCCTGCACTCACATTGCGGTAGTCTCGATAGGAGATTTCGGCTCCGGCGCTCCATTGCAGGCGATCCCGCGCATAGCTCGCCACGTCCGCAGTGAGCCACTCGTGCCGCAGATTGAGACTGGCCAAAGGGGGCGCGGTTCCGGTAAAGGATGGGCGCACAATCCAGTTCTCATTGCGCAGGTCGGTCAGGAACTCGTAGCGCAGCATTGCTGACCGATGCAGCGGTCCGGAAAGCTGCGCAAGAATGCGCCGCTTCTGCGCATCCCAGCGCACCATCGATGTGAAGTTGATGGCCCCGCGGCGCGCATTGTCATATTCAGGATTCACCTCCTGAAACGGCAGCCCGCGCAAGAAGAGGAACGCTGCTTCCAGTTTCGTATCGCCAAAGCCATTGCGCTCCTCGCCGCGAAAGACAGCGTCAAAGTGACCATCCGCGCGTGCGCGCAGGTCGAGTTGGAATTGCGGAAAGATGCCGAGCGCCTCGATGCGCTCGCGGCTGTCGAGGTACTGGCGCATCGTCATCGTCGCGGCAGGCGAGAAAGCGAATGCGCTGTCGAGCAGTTCGGGGCGGACACGCGGCTGCGGTTCCTCGCGCACCTCGGCGATATACGGCTTGCCCATACGGTTCCATGCCTGAATGGCCGCAGGCAGGTTGTCGTCAAGAAAGTACACCGTGCCAAGGAAGTCATTGACATAACTGTCGTCGGGCGCGAGACGGTGAGCACGGCGCAGGTGCGCGGCAGCCAGCGCGTACCGCTTCTGCTGAAAGGCTATGCCGGCAAGTTCCGTCGAGAAGCGCGCGTCATGTTGCGCGAGATGCTGACCTGCCTTGAAGGCCGCTGTTGCCTCGGGCCAGCGCTGCAGGTGCGCGAGAGCCGTCCCGTAGTCGAAGTCCATCTCCGCATCGCGATGCGAAACGGACCCGAGACTATCGATAATCTGCTGCCAGTTCTGCGCCGCCATCCACTGCTGCAACTCTTCTGGCGTTGGCTGCTGGGCCGGGATGCGCGGCGTGCAGAAGCAGCACGCAAGGAGCAGGCTCATCGCAACGCGCAGGAAGCTGGCGCGCGCGCGCAAAAGGTGAACCGGCTTGGCGAGCGTCGGTGGCACGGTGTCAGTGCTGCGCCGGCTGCGGCAAAGCCAGCAGCGTCCAGTTGTGCGTGGATTTCCACTCCTGCTCAAAGGTGGCGCGGTCTTCCTTGAGCAGTTTGCGCCGGGCCGGATCGTTCAGCAGCACGATCTGGTTGCCAGTATCCACACCGGCGATCACGACATAATGCAGCGAGCCGCTGGCGTCCGGCTTGAGTGCGGCGATCAGCGGCCGGCCTTTTGCAAGCTCCCGCTCGAAATCGTCCCATTGACCGGCGAAGGCGAGAGCACGAAAGCCGTTTTGCTCAAAGTAATGCTGCATCGCAGAGGCGTAGATACCGTGCGCGGAAGACGAGTACAAAGCGTCGAGGATGGTGGCCGGCTCAGCTGCCGGAGTCACAGGGATTCCCTGCTGGTGCTGCCAGTACTGCATCACCATGGAGATGACCGCGGCTCCGCATCCGTCCTTCTGCTGAGTCACATACGGAACGTCGAGCCACGAACCGGTTTGCGCACAAGCACAGGCCGCGCCGCACAGCGCTGCCACGAGCAACAGCACTCTGGAGAAACTGTGCGGCATGCGGTCCCGCTCTTTAGTGCACTGCAACGATAATTAAAACCAGGGCAGCGATGCAGACGAGAATAATGAGCAGATCGTGATCAGAGAAACTGCCGGCGGCAAAGTCCATCTGGGCCTTGTTTGCGCGGGTTGCCAGTTGCGCGAGTTCTTCATCGCTCAATCCGGATACAGCCTTAGTGACCTGCTGCGGGTTCATGTGCGCAGACTCAAGCGCCTGCTGTGCCTTCGGTGTGGAGAAAAACTGGTTCAGCGTGTCGATGTTCTGCTGTCTCTGCTGCGATGCATCGACGGTGGCCTTTGCGAGATCAGACGGGCTGACCAGGTGATTGGCGGTCTGTGCAACTGCGTTGTTGGGAATGGCGAAAAACGCCACAAGTGCAGCGGCCGTGATGGACCGTGCAAACTGCTTCAAATCAGAGTGCATGTGACTGCAACCTCCGGAGAATAGTGAAACCTACTGCACTTTATTATATCTGCGTGTATGTTGCCGAGTGTGCGAAACGCGCACTGGAGTAACGGAAGTTATAGACAGGCAACGCGATTCACGCTGGATGCATCGTGCAGAGATCGCGTCGCGCGTTTTCGATCATCTTCCCTCTGCTCTACAATCGGAGGTCTTGCGCGACTGCTGGTTCTGAATTGCGCGTCTACGAAAAGGACACGAACATGATGCGTTTGTTTCGCCTGTTGCAGATTGAGCTCTCACTCCTCGCGCTCTCCGCCACGTGCCTTGCAGCGAATGCGGCGGCGCAAACATCTCTGCGCCCCACACCCCCCACGCGCAGTCCGCACACGCCCGGCTATGTGACTGCGACGGAGTTGCCTGACGGCGCGGTGCCACCCAGCAACACAGACGGAACCTTCATCATTGGCCCCACGCACCCCGCCGCGGCAGAGACGAACGCGCATGCAGGCGTGCCTCAAGGCAACGTCATCGAGTTCACGATGAACTCGGCGGACAGCAAATTCTATCCGGGCATCGCGCGCGACGCGGGCACCTTCGGCACGTCGGACCCACAAGACCCGGCGAAGCTGATCGTGACCACGAGCCACGCTGCGCCGTATACGCGGCACGTCGCCGTCTATGTGCCGCAGCAGTACGTGCCGGGCACAGAGGCTCCATTCATCGTCGGAGCGGATGGACCGGACCGCATGCTCTTCACCGCGCTCGACAACCTGATTGCCGAGCATCGCGTGCCGGTGATGATTGCCATCTCCATCGGCAACGGCAGCGGCGATGCGCAGGGCAGCGAGCGCGGCCTGGAGTACGACACAATGTCCGGCCGTTACGCCGAATTTGTGGAACACGAGGTACTGCCGCGCGTCGAAGCCGAAGCGCATGTGCGGCTGACGCGCAACCCCGACGGCCGCGCCACAATGGGCGGCAGCTCCGGCGGCTCGTGCGCGCTGATCATGGCGTGGTATCACCCCGATCTGTACCACCGCGTGCTGACCTACTCCGGCACCTATGTGAATCAGCAGTGGCCGCCGAATCCGGAGACACCGCATGGCGCGTGGGAGTTCCACGAGCACCTGATTCAGGATTCACCGGTGAAGCCGCTCCGCATCTGGATGGAGGTGGGCGACCGCGACCTATTCAATCCGAATGTGATGCGTGATGGCATGCACGACTGGGTGGAGGCCAACGAAAAGATGGCCCGCGTGCTGGCTGCAAAAGGCTATCCCTATCAGTTTGTCTTTGCGGAGAATGCAGGCCACGTGGACCGCTCCGCGAAGATGCAGACGCTGCCGGAGGCGCTCGAATATGTGTGGCAGGGCTACGCGGAAAAGTCCACGAAACCCTGACAACTTGCGATGCTGCAAGAAGAAGCGCTGACCCGCGACCGAGAAACATCCTTGCAAACGAAGCCCTCAACCATCGCGCCCCTTCCACGTCTATCGGAGCGTAAGGGAGAATGCACCGATGGACACACAGCGATTCAGACAGCGTTGGACCCTTGCGCTCGGCGCGGCGATCGTATTGGGCGCGAGCGCGTTGGCTCAGGCACAGGACAACTCGGCGGCGCTACCGCCGCCACCGCAGCAGCAACAGGGACCGCCCGGCCCTGGCGCCAGAGGCATGGACCCTGCACGTCAACTGAACCGGCTGGCGAGACGGCTGAATCTCAGCGGCGACCAGCGTGCCGCGATCAAGCCAATCCTCGAAGAGCGACAGCAGAAGATGATGGCGATTGTTCAGAATCAGTCGCTGACACAGGGGGACGCGCGGGCGCAGATGCGGGCGATTCACGAGGATACGCACAGCCGGATCATGGCCGTGCTGAACGACCAGCAGAAGCAGCAGTTCGAGCAGATGGAGCGGGCGCGAATGAACCGCATGAATAATCCGCCTCCGCCGCCACCGGATGGCGCGCAACCCCAGCAGTAATCACGCCGCACCCGGACGATGAGCCGCGCAGGCTTATCGCGCGGGTGCAGTGGCAGCCGCATCGCGCATGAGCAACCCGTTTGCGCGCAGCCATGTTTCGAGCAGGCCCGGCCACTGGTCGAGCGCGGCATCGCCTGAGCCGAGGCCGGTGCCGTGCGGGCCGCTCTGAAAGATATGCGCCTCTGCCGGGACGCCGGCCTTGACCAGCGCCTCGTAGTAGCGCAGCCCCTGTTCCACGGGCACGGTCTTGTCGTTAAAGGTGTGATACCAGAAGGTCGGCGGCGTGTCTCGGGTCACGAAGAGATCGGGCGAAAACGCCGTGCGCAGGGCTTCGCACTGATCCATCACGTTGAAGAGCTTGCAGTAGCTCAGGTGCGATGTGTCCGACGAGACGGCGCCGATCCACGGATAGCCGAGCACGGCGAAGTCCGGGCGGCTGGACACGCGATCGATTGGGTCCTCGGCATCAGGATTGCCGGGAATGGACTGCGTGGAAGCGAGCGCAGCCAGATGCCCGCCCGCGGAGAAGCCGATGACCACGATGCGATTGGGATTGATGTGGTAGTCGGCGGCCCGCGCGCGCACGGTCTGGATCGCGCGACGCGCATCGATCAGCGGCACAGGCAGCAGGTATCCGTTGGAACTGAGACGATAGCTCAACACAAAGGCATGAAAGCCGCGCGCGGTGAACCACTCTGCCACCTGCCCGCCTTCAAGGTTCGCGGCCAGATGCGAGTAGGCGCCGCCGGGCAAGATGACGACAGCCGAGCCGTTGGCATGTCCCGGTTGAGGATCGAAGATTGTCAGCGCGGGAATGTCTTCGCAGGCGTTGCCCTTGGCCTGCGGCGCATCCCCTGGCCACAGACGGACGGTCTGAATACCCAGGTAGGCATTGTCGGTGCCGGGCTGGGCGCAGGGCTCCTTCTGCTGCGCAGAGGAAACGCAGGGCAGAAGAATCAGCACCAAAAGAGAGAAAAGAATGCTTGTCGGGAATACTCTCGCACGCATGGCGAGGATTATAACCAGAGCGCGGTGTGGCCTGTGCAGTCGCTCATGGCAGCCTGCGTGATGCGCTCGACGAGATCGAATCCGTAGCGGCCCAGATAATACGCCGCGCCGTGCATGCGCTCCTGCAGGCCGCCGGGGTAGAGCGACAGGGTAATTGCCTCGGCGTGGCGCGCCAGCGAGGCCTCGCGCTGCAGTTCGAAGTTGGCCGCAAGTCGTCTCAGGCGATTCATCTGGTAGCGCATTTTGCTGGCGGCAGTTTCAGCGGCGCGTCCCAACCCCGCATCGAGCGTGCGCATCCAGTCCAGGAGGGTAGCGAGTTCCACATCGAGCGCGTTGCCTGTCGCAGCCAGTTTGCGCTTTCCTTCCACGGGCATGGCGCGTGCAGCCAGGCGCTGGGCCAGCGAGTCCGTCGTCTCGGTAAAGATCCGTTCGAGAGACAAGTCATGCGCGCGCAGCAGCTCGCCAATCGCCGGCTCAATGAGCGTGGCGGAGAAACGCGCCTCTGCCGGAGTCACACGGCCCAGGATCCGCTCGAACAACACAGCCGACTGCGCGAAGTATGCAATCTCCGCCGGCCCGCCGATGGTCAACGAAGTGCCGAGCAGAAGATCCTGAAAAACGGGGCGCAACAACGCGGAGGGCGAGATGCGCTCGGGCTGGGCTTCAAGAATGCCCACAAGATCTGCCGTTGAGAAGCTTGCGCGGCCGGCCTGCCACAGGCCGTGCGGTTCGTTCGCGCTGGGCCGCTTGCGCTTGAGAGCCAAGCGCGCGCCGGTCTTTTCGTCGATCAGGAAGAGCAGGCTCGAATCCGCGCCCACGGCGACCTGCACGTGGTAACCCGCGGCACCCAGCGCAGTGTTGCGCTCGACCAGAGCTGCGTGGAGCTCGTCGGCGCGCTCAATTGCGGCGCGCAACACAGGCGCACCTAAACGGTGCGCATCGCGGCCGCTCGCATCCAGCACCAGCAGCCCCTGCGCGGCAAAGACCTTCGCATAAAACTCGCGGAAGGCCTGAGCAAAGGTCTTGCCCGGCACATAGGCCGCGGCCAGCGCTTCCATGCCATCGGAGTAGCCCACCAGCTCCCATGCCTGCTCCACGATCGGCTGAATGCGGTCGTCCAGCACCAAGCCGCCGACGGGGACTGCCGACTCGGGCGCGCCAGCGTAGGTGAGCGTGCGCAGATCGCGTCGCGCGGGAAAGCTCACATGATTGATTTCGGCAAAGTCATGATCTTCGCTGGCCAGCCAGAAGATGGGAACGTGCGCATGGCCCGCAGCCGCGGCCTGCCGGGCGCGCGCCACGGCCGTGGCCGCCTTGAATGGCGTAAAGAGCGGCCCGCCAAACAGGCCCACCTGCTGCCCCGTCACCACCACTCCTGCACCGGAGCGCAGCGCCTGCAGCGAGGCTGCCGCCCCGTCACCCGGATTCTGCGCCGCCAGCAGGTCCACCACCTGCGGCAGGCAGGCATCGACCCCTTTGCGCTGCTGCCAAGCCTCGCTTCCCGAACTCGACGGGTAGAAGGGCCGGACCGCGGTCGAACCGGCGCAGGCATCGCGAAAGAGCCGGCTCAAGCCGGGCACAACAACAGTGGAATGACAGTCTGCGATGGACAAGGGGCTCACTTCCGGCTCTTGGGGTCCTGTGGGGTTCCTGTCCTGCAAGGGTCAGGATTGATGCTTCTTAAAGGATGCCACGGAGACCGTTGGCGATGCACAACCCGCAGGCGCCAGTGCGTATACTTTGCTTGATCGTACCCGAACCCAACGCGGAGAGAGAGTGACAGGATGCCGAACAAGGTGAAGCCAGCCAAGCCCGCCAGCAAAAAGAGCAAAACTGCGAAGATCGCATCGCGCAAGGCCAAGGCTGCGGTGGCGCCGGAGCGCGCGCGGCTTCTCAGCTCGGTGGTTACCTATGACGGACCGCTGTTCCGCGTCCACCACGACAAGTTGATTGAGCCGGGGGGAAAACACAGCGAGCGCGACGTAATCCGCCACAATGGCTCGGTGGTGATTCTCGCCATTGACCGATCGAAGAACAAGAAGG
>JAGWML010000320.1 GCA_028873155.1 Acidobacteriota bacterium | reverse complement strand
GATTCAGAAGCACATCATTCGTCGCGCGGCGGAGTATCGCAAGCCGGTCATCACCGCAACGCAGATGCTCGAGTCGATGATCGAAAACCCGCGGCCCACGCGCGCCGAGGTTTCTGACGTGGCCAACGCAGTCTACGACGGCACCGATGCCGTGATGCTCTCCGGCGAATCTGCCGTGGGCAAGTATCCTGTGGAGGCCGTCTCCATGATGGCGCGCATCGTGTCTGAAGCCGAACGCCACATCAAAGACTCGCGTAAGGAGCACCGCTCGCGCGCCAGTCACCTTTCGATTGCGGAGACGATCTGCGAGGCCACCGCACACGCCGCGGAAGACCTGGACTTGCGCGGCATCGCTCTCTTCACAGAGACGGGGACGACCGCGCGCCAGCTTTCGAAATACCACCCGGCTGCGCCCATCTTTGCCCTCAGCCCGGTCGAGGTCACCGTCAATCGCCTCAATCTGCTCTGGGGTACCACGCCGATTCGCTGCCCCAAGGTGACAACCACCGAAGCCCTGGTGGAAGTGGCTGAGAGCCTTCTGGAGCAGTTCGGTTATGTGCGCGCCCGCGAAGTGATCGCCATCGTTGCCGGCACACGCACCAAGTCCGGCTCAACCAACTTCCTCCGTCTGCACGTGCTCGGTGAGCAGAGTCTGGAAGGGTCCCGGTTTTTTGCGACGCATGACGAAGCTCCGAATCCGGCGGCGTTGCCCGAGCCCACAGCCGAAGCAGCGCCCGCTCCTCCCGCGCCCAAGGCAAAGCGCCCCGCGATCAAAACTGCCAAGGCCGCTGCGCGCCGCAAATAGCGCGAATCCGGGCTGAGAAAGCTGAAGGCCACTCCTCTGCGGAGTGGCCTTCGTGTTTTTGCTGCGTTGTCGCGCTTTACTTCGCCGCGAGTTGGCGCAGCACGTAGAGGAGGATGCCGCCGTGCTCGTAGTACTCGATCTCCTGCGGCGTGTCGATGCGGACGCGCGCCTTGAAGGTCTTCTTCGTAAGGTCGGCGGAAGTGGCTGTCACGTCGAGCGTTCTGCCGCTGGCAAACTTCGCCTTCAGCATCGCCGTGAGGCCGGGGAAGTCGTAGACTTCTTCACCGGTCAAGCCGAGCGACTCGACATTCTGTCCCTCCTCAAACTGAAGCGGCAAAATGCCCATGCCCACAAGATTCGAACGATGAATACGCTCGAAGCTCTCGGCAATGACCGCGCGCACACCAAGCAGCTTCGGACCCTTGGCCGCCCAGTCACGTGACGAACCCGAGCCATACTCCTTGCCGGCAAGGATGACGAGCGGCACATGGCGCTCGGCGTACTTCACGCTGGCATCGAAAATGGACATTCCATCGCCCTCG
>JAGWML010000150.1 GCA_028873155.1 Acidobacteriota bacterium | reverse complement strand
CGGCCCTGCAAAGTCCGGAAAGTAGCCCCCAACACATCCCTGACACTTTACGTCGCAGAACAGGCAAGCCCACTCGGCTTGCCTGTTCTGCTTGGTTCGCTGTTCGCGTCTCAAATGGCGCAATTGTTGCGTGACAAAAGTCCCTTCCCAAGCAGTCAAGGCTGCGCTACCCTCTCCGTATCCGTCGAAACGCATCCGCTGGACCCACTCGATTTTGGTTCATTGAGGCCCCATGTCCTTCCGATCGGTCTTCATCGCTGTCACTGTTGCCTTTGGCCTGATTCTTGGAGCCTTTCTCGTCAACCGCGCCCGGCCTCGAGTTGAAACCGAGCAGCCCACCTCCGACTATGTGCTGGCCAGCGGCAAGTGTGCCGAGTGCCACGCACGCCTGCAGTACTCCGTCGTCCACGAATACGAGATGAGCGCCCACGCAAAGAAGGGCGTCAACTGCCTTGACTGCCATCAGCCGGGCCCCGGCCAGAAGAAGTTGGACCACCACGGTTTCGTCATCGCCACACATCTCACCGCGGGCAACTGCCGCAGTTGCCACGAGGGCATCTATCAGGAGTTTCTGCGCAGCCGCCACGCCGCGCCCAGTTGGGCCGCCATCTATGGTGAAAAGGGACTCTCGCCGGAGCAGGTCACTTTCAGTGAGCAGTACCAGCCCGGCGGCACCAAGCGTCCACCCCATCCCTTCGTCACGGCGGAGGGCTCTTCGGCCATGGCATCTGGCTGTGAGCAGTGCCACTCCATCGGCAAGCCCAATGACGATGGCACCATCGGCACCTGCACCGAATGCCACGCGCGCCACACCAGTTCTGTCGCGCTTGCCCGGCTGCCCTCCACCTGTGCGCAGTGCCACATGGGTCCAGACCACTCGCAGATCGAGATCTACAACGAGTCACGCCACGGCGTGATGTTTGCGGCGCAGGAGAAACTGCTCAAGCTGGACGCCAATCCCAAAACACTCACCACGCGCGATATGTTTGTGCCCACCTGCGCCACCTGCCACATGAGCGGCATCAACGGTCTGAAGGTGACGCACGACCCCTCAGAACGCCTCAGCTGGTATCTGGCCAACGCCATCAGCACAAAACGGCCCAACTATTTGCAGGCCCAGACCAACATGAAGCAGGTCTGCGAGCAATGCCACACCGCGGCGCTCATCGATCGCGTCTACACCCAGGCCGATCAGGTCGTCGCCAGCACCAATGCCAAGGTGCAGAGTGCCCAGGCCATCATGGACGGCCTCCATAAAGACGGCATCCTCACCGGCCCCCCGTTTAGCAATCCCATCGACTTTACCTACTTCGATCTCTGGCACTATGACGGCCGCACCAGCAAGCACGGCGCCTTCATGGGCGGAGCCGACTTTGTGCAGTGGCACGGCAACTACGGCCTGCTCCAGAAGACCGTCGAGTTGCAGCACGACGCCGATGAGCTGCGGAGGGCCCATGCCGCTCATCGATAAGATGCTCGGCTCTCTCGGGCGCATCCTCGCATTCCGGTTCCTGCAGTGGGTCTTCGACATGGAGCTACTCCTCGAGCTCTTTGTCGCGGCCAACCTCGCCATCCTCGCCGGCGACATCGTCCTCGCTCACTCCGTCAACCACTTCCGCAATCCGGCCGAATACATTCCGCTCTATTTCTCGGCCGCGGCGCCCGCGCTGCTTCTCATCGTGGACCTGTTGCGCTGGCGCTTTGGTTTTCTTGCCGCATGGCGTGATGTGGGTTTTCTGGTCGGCGGACTCTCCGTGCTCGTAGGACTCGGCGGCGTGCTCTATCACCTGCAGAGCAGCTTCTTTCTGCAGCACACGGTGGCCTCGCTCACCTACGCCGCGCCATTCGCGGCCCCGCTGGCCTACACAGGCCTTGGCTTTCTTCTGCTCGTCAATCGCATGGTTCCTCAGCACTCAGAGGAGTGGGCCCGGTGGGTCGTCCTGCTCGCCACCGGCGGCTTCTTTGGCAACTTTGTCCTGTGCCTCACCGACCACGCGACCAACGGATTCTTCCTCAAAACCGAATGGATCCCTGTCGTCTCCAGCGCCCTCGCCACCGGCTTTCTCATCGTGCCGATTGTGATGCCCGTTACGCGCCGCTTCCTCGATCTCTGCCTCGCAATGCTGGGGATACAGGCGCTGGTCGGGCTGCTCGGCTTCTGGTACCACCTGCGCATGAACCTGATTGAGCCCGGCTCCAGCCTCTTTGAGAAATCTGTCAACGGCGCGCCGCCCATGGCGCCGCTGCTCTTCCCCAACCTCGTCGGCCTCACTCTCATCGGCCTTTGGGAGCTTGCCGCTCATCTGCCTGCCGAGTCGGCTGCCAGCACCTCCTTCTTCGGCCGCGTGCTCGCACTTGCCCCTGCTCCCCTTCCAGATCCTGAAATCTGAACCTCCTGCCGGGCCGATACAATCTCTCCATGATTCTGGAGACCTTTCCCGTCGGCCCGCTGCAATGCAATTGCACCATCCTCGGCGACGAAGCCGCCGGCGAGGCCATCGTCATCGATCCTGGCGACGAGATTACCCGCATCCACCATCGCCTTACGGCACACGGTCTCCGGCTCAAGCAGATCCTCATCACCCACGCGCACATCGACCACATCGGCGGAGCGCTCCGCCTCAAGCAGCTCACCGGCGCGCCCATCTACCTGAATGAAAATGACCTGCCCCTGCTCCAGATGATGGCCATGCAGGCCGCCTGGCTCGGTATCGCACCCCCAGAGACAGCGCCGCCAGACGAACCTCTGACCGACGGCCAGACCGTCGGCCTACCCTCCTACACCGCCCATGTCATCCATACCCCCGGCCACACGCAGGGCTCCGTCTGCCTTCATTTTGCCCCGCTCAAGATGGTCCTCGCGGGCGACACCCTCTTTGCCGGAAGCATCGGCCGCACCGACCTGCCCGGTGGCAACTACGACCAGATCATCGCCTCCATTGAAGCCAGGCTCCTGGCCTTGCCAGACGAGACTCGGGTTGTCCCCGGTCACGGCCCGGTTACCAGCATTGGCGCTGAACGCCGAAGCAATCCATTTCTTCAGCCGCAATGAACGGGAGTAATAAACATTTTCAATTCATTTATTTTGAGATAGATATAGAGCTTTATTGATTTATCACTTAAAGCATTTCCTTGGTCCCGTTACCACCTTGATGCGTTCCTAAATAATCAAAAAGTGCGGTGACCCCTGTGCTGAATTCTGCACTCCGAGTCAGTAGGCTCACCACAAGCCAGCCGGACGATTCCATACCAAAGAAGTAGCCGGGATGCACCCAGACACCTCGATCCAGCAGTTCCCTCACTGTCTGGTCATCCAGTTGCACCGCTGGAATCCGCAGCACGGCATACCACCCTCCCTCGATATCCAACCGCCGGGTAGCCTCCTGCTGGGCCAACTGCCGGTCAAGTTCCGCCAGATTCGCTTGCACCCGTTCCCGAATCTGGACCTGGATCTGCCCCCGGCCATCGAGCCAGGCCGCCATCGCCCACTGCACCGGGGCGTTCATGGAGAGGAATGTGTCCGCAATGACCTCGATGCGAGCAAGCGCCTGCTTGCATTTCGGTCCGGTTGCGACAACCCATGCCGCCTTCATCTGTGGCAGGCCTGCAATCTTACTGAGCCCGCTGACCACGTAGACCTGCACGCCTTGCAGACCCATCGCAAAACTCGCCTGTTCGGCTCCCAGGCTGTAATCCAGAAAGACCTCATCCACAATCAAGCTCAACCCGTGCTCGCGGCAGAGCGCGCCCAGCACCTCGGTCTCCCACGGCTTGGTGAAGTGTCCCGTAGGGTTGTTGGGATGCACCAGCACAATCGCTCGCGTCCGCGGCGTGGTGGCCCGTCGCAGTCCTTCGGGGTCAATCTGCCAGCCGTGGTCATACACAAGACCCGCACTACGGACCTGCACGTCGTCCAGCACTGCCAGAAAGTCAAAGAGCGGATACCCCGGCTGCAGCGTCAGAATCTCGCTTCCGGAATCGCACAGCAGCCGAAACAGAAAGCTGTAGGCCTCGCTCGTGCTCGTAGTCAGAACAACTTGTTCTGGTTCGACGATGACCTTGTGCTCGGCATAGTAGCGGCACACCGCTTCGCGCGCGGCCAGCAAACCCAATGGCTGCGGGTCGTAGTCCCGCGCCCGCGGGTCTGCGAGCACAGTCAGCAGATCACCGTCATACTCGAACCCGCATCGAGTCGGATTTGAGGCTGTCAGGTCCGCAATTGGCAATCCTGCCGCAAGACGCGCACGATGCGCCTGCGCCAGCTCGCTTTCCTCCGTGTTCCAGTTCGTTCTGCGAGAGAACTCCATCGTCGTCCTTCGTCGCAGCCTCACGCTGCATGGCGCATCGTGCACAATACAGTTATGCGCCTGCATTCACCATACATGGGCGCCAACAGGAGGCACATTGGCTCTGCGCGCGGTCGTCTTTGACTATGGCATGGTGCTCACCGGCCCGCCCGATCGGGAATCTCACGATGCGCTACTGCGCATCACCGGCCTGCCGCACGACCGCTTTGAGGCGCTCTACTGGGCCGATCGCCATGCCTACGACGAAGGCAAGCTCTCCGGCGTGACCTTCTGGAAAAAATTCCTCACAGACGCGTCGCTCGACCTCGGCCCCGGCGCCGTCGACGAATTGAATCGCTGGGATGCCCGCATGTGGACCACGCAAAATCCCGTGATGCTCGCCTGGCAGCAGGCCCTCAAAAAGCGCGGCCTCCGCACAGCGATCCTCTCCAACATGGGTGATTCGGTCCTCGCGAATATGCAGCGCGAGTTCGACTGGCTCGACCGCTTCGACGTTCTCGTCTGGAGCTACCAGCACGGCATCGCCAAGCCCGACCCTGCCATCTACCGTCATACACTCACACAGCTGGGAACGCAGCCTGGCGAAGCTCTTTTCATCGACGACAAACCCGTCAACGTGGAGGCTGCGAGGGCGCTTGGTATGCAGGGTCTGGTCTTTTCGACCGTCGATCAACTCCGCGCGGACCTCACGACGCACTGCCTCGCTGCTGCACTGCCGATACCCTGACCATGCGGCTTCGCTTCTGATCGATTTCAGTGCACCGCTGGAGCGCGCCCCAGGTGATAGGTAATCCCCAGGCTCGCATTCATCACATCGAGCCCCGGATTCACGGGCACGATGAACGCGTCGGAGAAGTGGAAGTCCCCGAAGAGCCCCAGTCTCAAGTCCATGCGCGGAGTCATCTTCACCTGCAGACCGGTAGAGGACTGCAGGCTGAAGTTCTCATAGGTCGCCTGCGACGAGAGCTCCTTCTGGGTAAAGATGACGACCCCGCCTTTTGCCATCAGGTAGGGTTTGATGGCCTTCCGGTCGCGCCACTCCAGGCGAAATCCGATGGGAGAAAATCCGACCCCTGGCACGGTTTTGCGCGCCGTGGTCATCGGGTTACCCCAGATGTCGTAACTCGTGTCTGCATTCAACAGCACAAGGGGCAGGAACTCCGCAACATAGTCGAATCGTGCACCCATGAATCTTCCCCACGAGTTGCGGTCATACTCCACGCCGCTCGTGTAGAGCTTCGCTCCCTTTCCGCTGGCAAAGATCTTGTAGTGTCCATAGGAAGCCATGCTGACAAATGTCAGGTCACGTGCGACCGGCTCTGAGCCACTGGGAGTCACTGCAGGCTTCACGACTGAATCCGTCGCGAACATAGCGGATGGTCCGGAGTTGGACTGAGCTGGGGCGTGACTGATGAAAAATGCACCGAACACCACGAGGAGCGGGAGCCACGGTCTGCTCTCGCCCGTCTGTGACCAACGCCATGCATGGCGCAACATCCATGAAAAGTGCATGCGAGTCAGAATCATCCACAAAGCAAATTGAACGGCGAATCGGGGGTCTGCCAACTGAAGCCTGAGCGAGCAGGCGGTCGCACTCAGTATACCGCCCCTTGTCTCCGCCTATCGCGCGACGTGTCCTGCCGCTGCAAACGGCCTTTCCCTTTCTATTCTCCGTTGCAAGACTGCATACAACTGCATGTCTGCTCTTGTACACTTCCCTGCGGTCGGCAGTGCGCGCTCAATCGTTTATCTGCACTGTCCGCGTGACTCTGCTTTCTGTTCAGGATCGTGCGTCCAGATCGCCCGGCGAACCGTCCACAACCAACGTAGGTGACCAAAGTGAAACTCAAAATACTCTCCTCGCCATCCTGCGCAGCCCGATCGGCTGTGTTCGCGGCAGCCACTTTGCTGCTGTCCGCAGCGCTCACCATGGCGCAGACCGCTCCTGTCGTCACGGGCGATCCGCGTGTGGACAAGATTCTCAGCCAGATGACACTCGATGAGAAGCTCACCCTCATTCACGGAACACACGAAGACCCCGCCGTCTATCAGGGTCAGGCAGGCTTTCTCGCAGGCATTCCGCGTCTCGGCATCCCCGGCCTGCGCTTTGCCGACGGACCTCCCGGCGTGCTCACGCGCCATCCCTCGCAGGGTGAGACGGCTACCATGGGCGTCGCGGCCACGTTCAGCACGCGAATCGCTGAAGCCAACGGCGTCGTTATCGGCCGCGAGGCCCGCTCACTCGGCATCGATGTCGCGCTGCAGCCCTTCGTCAACATCGATCGCGACCTCGAGTTCGGCCGCGGTTACAACACCTTTGGTGAAGACCCCTACCTCACCAGCCGGATGGGCGTGGCCGAAATTCGCGGCATCCAGTCGCAGCACGTCATGGCGCAGATCAAGCACTACGTCGCCTACGACTCCAACAGCGGCAACATCTTCGTCGACGATCAGACGCTCCACGAGGTCTACGTTGCGCCCTTCGACGCGGCCTCCAAGGTCGGCGTCTCTTCCATCATGTGCTCGTATAACCGCGTCAACGGCACCTTTGCCTGCGGCAACGAGTCCACGCTGACCAAAATCCTCCGCGATGAGATTGGCTTCAAAGGCTTCGTCACGTCCGACTGGGGCGCCGTCCATGCCGTCAACTTCATCAACGCCGGCCTCGATATGGAGATGCCCGGCGAGCCCGCGCCAGGCGCGCGCTTTAACATCCCATCGTTCTTTGACTCCAAGCCGGTTCCGCCTCCACCTCCGGCGCGCACCGCAGGCGACATGATGGCCATGTTCGGCGGCCACATCCCCGAGGAGCCGCCGCCACCGGCGCGTGGCTTCGGCGATTTCGGCGTCAAGCTCAGCCCCGAAAAGATGCCCGAGGCGCTGAAGAACGGCACCGTCAACGAAGCTGCCATTACGCGCGCTGCCGGGCGTGTGCTCTACGAGATCGTTCACTTCGGCTATATGGACGGCGAGCAGAAGCATGACGTCACCGGTCAGGACATTGACGCCAATGCCCGCATCATTGAAAAGACCGGCGAAGATGCCGCCGTTCTTCTCAAGAACGATGACCATGCGCTGCCCCTCAAAGCGGCCGATCTCGGCGACGTCGTGCTGATCGGACCTACCGCCGGACAAATCGACTCCATCGGCATCAACGGGGAGCGCTCGGTCGGCCTGCCCTGGCGTCAGGTTGGCCCCCTTGCCGCGATGAAACAAATCTCCGGCAATGCCAACATCCGCTATGCCG
>JAGWML010000149.1 GCA_028873155.1 Acidobacteriota bacterium | reverse complement strand
TCGGCCGCGCGGACTGGGTCCGCTCGCAGCTCTACTACACAACACTCTCGCTCGACCTGCACGATCAGGACCCGTCAGGGCTCGACCTGGACGCGACGACCAGGCGGCTCTACCAGAGCCTGCAGCCGTGGACGTGGCTCGACGGAAACCGCATGTATGCAAGCTTCGGCCACCTCACCGGTTATTCGTCGAACTACTACACATACGCCTTCGACAAGGTGATTGCGCTGGACTTCTTCGCGCAGTTTGACCCGGCAGACCTGCTCGGCTGCGATGCCGGCGCGCGCTACCGCAAAGCGGTGTTGGAACAGGGCGGCTCGAAACCGGGACGGGCGATGGTGCGCGACTTCCTCGGACGTGACGAAGGGTTCGCGGCCTTCACGCAATGGCTCAACGAGGAATTTGAGGCGGAGCACGCGCCGGCGTAAATGCCTCGTCGCTGCCGCGCAAATGCGCACTTCGGCGACGAGGGCAGTGACCCATTATTGCATCGGTATGTTGAGGCTGGCGAAGAGGAACGCAATGGTGTCGGCCTGTTCGAGCAGGGCTTCGCTGACGTCGGTGCTGAAGCCGTGTCCGGCGTTGGCGTTGGTGAGGAGCAGGATGGGGTACTTGCTGACGGTAGCGGCCTGAAGGGCGGCGGTCATTTTGCGGGAGTGGGCGGGATTGACGCGGTGGTCGTTGTCGCCCGTGATGAAGAGGACGGCGGGGTAAGCGGTGCCGGGCGTGACGTGCTGGTAGGGCGAGTAGGCGAAGAGAGCGTGGAACTGCTGAGGGTCTTTGACGGTGCCGTACTCGGTGACATTGAAGGAGCCGTTGGGGTCGAGTTCGTTGCGCAGCATGTCATAGATGCCGACGATGGAGACGATGGCACGGAAGAGCTGCGGGTGCTGGGTGATCATGACGCCCATGAGGAGGCCACCGTTGCTGCCTCCCTCGGCGGCGAGGCGGGCCGAAGACGTGTAGTTGTGCGAGACGAGGAATTGGGCGCAGGCGGCGAAGTCGTCAAAGTCGTTCTGCTTGCGGGTCAACATGCCGGCCTGGTGCCAGTCTTCGCCGAACTCTCCGCCGCCGCGGATGTTGGCGATGGCGAAGATGGCGCCGTGATCGAACCAGGGGCGCCAGCGAGCGGCGAAGAAGGGCGTAGAGCTGATGCCGAAGCCGCCGTAGCCGGTGATGAGCGCGGGGTTGGAGCCGTCAAGCCTGGTGCCCTTGCGCAGGAGGATGGTCATGGGGATGCGGGCGCCGTCTTTGGAGGTCGCGAAGACGCGCTCGACGGCGATGTCGTCCATGGGCGTGTCGCTGATTTCGTGAAAGGGGAGCGCGGCGGGGTCGCCGGAGCCGTTGGTGAGATACCACTGTTGCGGTGTGGTGTAGGTGGTGGCGGCGAAGAGGAAGGCGCGGTCGCCATCGGGGACGAACGGGCCGATGGAGGCGACGGGCGGTGTCTTGACGTCCGCGAGGCGCTGGCCGGTGAGGGTGTAGGCACGAATCTCCTCGGGGCCGCCGTGGATGACAGTGAGGTAGAGGCGGTCCGCGGTGATCAGGATGCGGTCCGGGTCAGTGCCTCCGCCTTCGATGCTGGCATCACTGGCGGGGACGATGCGTTGAGCGCGATCGAGGCGGTCTTCGTTGGCGGGGATGTGGAGGACTTCGCCCAGATTGGAGTTGCGGCGGCTCAAGAGCCAGAGGCTGTTGTCCTGACCGAAGGTCGCGTAGATGATCTTGTCGGTGAACTGGGTGATGGGATGGATTTTGCCGTCGGGGGTGAGCAGAAAATGCTCGAACTGGCCGCCGTCTCCGTTGGCGACGGAGATGATGAGGCGGGTGTGGTCGGGTGAGGGGGCGAAGGTGGTTTCGGCGACGCGGGGGAAGTCTTTGCCGAGGATGTAGAGGTCCTGCGAGGGCGGGTTGCCGAGCTTATGGAAGTAGACCTGCTGGAAGAAGTCCATGTCAGCGGCGGGACGCTCGCTGCCCTGCGGATAGCGGGTGTAGTAGAAGCCGGAGGAGTCAGCGTTCCAGGCCATGTCTCCGCCGCCGGTGGCGAAGCTGACGCGGGGTACGATGTCGCCCACCAGGTGGCCGGTGGCGGTGTCAATGACGTAGAGGGAGCAATCCTCACTGCCGCCGGTGGACAGGGCGAGGCCTGCGAGCTTGCCGTCGGGAGAGACTCTGAACCAGTCCACCTGAAAGATGGTGTTGGGGAGAAAGGTTGCGGCGTCGAGGAGGGTGCGCTCGGAGGCCATGGAGTCTGGCGAGGAGAAGACGACGAGGCGCGGGGCGGGCTTGCCGGGGTCGTAGCGCAAGGCGAAGAGACGACCGTTTGAGACGCGGAAGGCAGTGTAGACGGTGTGAGCCTTCTGCATGCGCTGCTTGAGCTCGTCGAGGATGGGGTTACGCTGGGGGAGCTTGTCCAGGTAGGCGGCGGAGTATGCGTTTTGCGCGGCGACCCACTGCTTGACCTCGGGCGAGGAGCCATCTTCGAGCCAGCGGTAGTTGTCTGTGATGTGGCTGTTGAAATACGTATCGACGACGGGGTGCTGGGGCGTGGGGGGCGGCGCGGGCAAGGATGCCTGCCGGGGCGCGGACTGGGTGAAGGCAACAGCAGCGGAGAGGAAGAGCAGAGCAGCGGGGACTTTGCGCACCAGGTCGTCTCCTCGAATGGGATGTGAGGCGATGCTATCACTGGGAGACGCCGGGAAAGGGACATCTGTCGAGGGGCCGCCCATACTTTCTGCGACAGGAAATAGCGAGGATGGGTGTCGGAGTAGCGAGAGAAGGAGGACCAGCCGCGATGTGGGCAAGGTGGGTTGGGTAGGATGAAAGTGCTGGAGGCTGGCATGGATTTTCGTGGCAGATGGGCGCTCGTGACGGGCGCAAGCGCGGGTATCGGGGTCGCCCTCGCGCGTGAGCTGGCCCGGCGCGGCGCAAACCTGATCCTGACGGCGCGGCGAACCGATCGGCTGCAGGCACTGGCGGATGACCTCACCGCAACAGGCGCAGAGGTGCGCGTGATTGCGGCCGACCTCAACGACTCCGCAGCGCCGCAGCAGATCTTCAACGCCACCGAAGGTGCGGGCTTACCGGTCGAGATTCTCGTCAATAATGCCGGGCTCGGCCAGTATGGTGCGTTTCATTCAAGCCCGGAAGAGCAGGAATTAAGCCAGGTGCGCGTCAACTGCGAGGCCGTGGTCCGTCTCACCCGCCTCTTTGTGCCCCGCATGGTCGAGCGACGCCGCGGATGGGTGATGGTCGTAGCATCGACAGCAAGCTTCCAGCCCGTTCCCTACCTGACGACCTACGCCGCGACCAAGGTCTTCGACCGCTTCTTCGCGCAGGCACTCGCGGCAGAAGTAGCGCGCTTTGGCGTGAAGGTGACAGCACTTTGCCCGGGTTCAACCGAGAGCGAGTTCTTTGATGTGGCGCGCGCAGCGGCGTTCAAGCGCGGCGTGCAGAGCGCCGAAGATGTCGCGCGACAGGGAGTGGAAGCGATGGCGCGCGGCAAGCGGACCGTGATTCCGTACTTCGGCGGAAGATTCACGGCCCTCCTCGTGCGGGCATTGCCCGTGTCGCTCATCACATATGCTGTCGAGCGCGCGGCACGACCGAAAAGCTGAAGTGTGCGCTGCGAAGCGCCTCTCATCGTTTGTCCTGCTGCGCCTACGTTTCTATTCGCCCGCGCGGATGGAGAGCCGCGCCAGCACCACCACAATCACCAGGGACGCCACCACGCACAGCAGCGAAAAGAGAAACGCGCTGCGATAGCCAAAGATGCTGATCAGCGTTCCCGCCGTCGGCCCCACCAGAAAGAACGACACGTCCGAGAATCCCGTGTAGACGCCCAGCGCCGTGCCGCGGTTGAACTCCGGCACACCCTTCACCGCCTCTACGCCGAGAGCCGGAAATACCAGCGCAAAACCAAACCCCGTGATTCCCGCCGCCGCGAACGCCGCCCATGGCGATTGCGCCTGCCACATCAGCAGCACGCCCAGCGACTCAATCGTCAGGCATGTGATGCCAACTGGATACCCTCCGAAGCGATTGATCGTCTGAATGAACGCCAAGCGCGCCACGATAAACGCCACGCCAAACGACGTCAGGCACAGCGCCGCGCCATCCCAGTGACGGCTCGCATAGAACAAGGTGACAAACGTCGCCAGCACGCTGTAGCCCACGCCGCCCAGCGCCAGGCCCATCCCATGCGGCGTTACGCGCAACGCCACGTCGCGAAACGGAAGATGCTTGCCTGGAACCACTGGCACCGGCGCCTTCGCGCTTGCCACCAGCACGCTCGCGCCGCAAATCACCATCGTCAGCAGCCCAATCGCGCCCAGCCCCCAACGCTGCTCCATCACCACGCCCAGCGGAGCGCCCAGCGCCAGCGCGCCATAGGTGCTGATTCCGTTATATGAAATCACCTTGGCCATGTGCTCGTGGCCCGTCGCCGTTATGCCCCACAGCGTCGCGCCCGTCGAGCCCAGGCTCTCGCCCGTGCCCAGTGCCAACCGGCTCGCCAGCAGAATCAAAAGACTCAGCCACGGCGGCCCGCGGTGCGCCATCACCACCACCAGCAGCAGTGCGCCACTCAGCGCGCACGCGCCCATGCCCCACAGCACTGAAACCTTGGCTCCATGATGATCCGAGATGCGCCCCGCCAGCGGCCGGCTCACGAACGTTGCAATGTACTGCACGCTGATCACCAGCCCGGCGAGCGCCGCGCTGTAGCCCAGCCCCAGGTGCACATACGGCGGCAAAACCGCCAGCGGCAGGCCGATCGAGAGATAGCAGATAAAAGTGAATGACGTGAAACTGAGAATCAGCCAGGTGTTGCCCTGTGACGCGTCCTGCGTCGGGGCGGAAGTGCTTTCGATGGCGGTATTCTCCATGCGTGAAGGCAGACAGTCAGGCGTGGTGCGCGGACATCTTCAGTATACCGGAGGGCGATATCTCCCGTGTCAGGCCGTTCCGCCTGCCGGCTCCGCGCTGCGCGTACGCCAGATCTCCAGCAGGGCTTCCGTCACGCTGAACGCAATCGGTCCCAGAATCAGCCCCGTCACGCCAAACAGAACAACACCTCCCAGCATCGCCAGAAACACCGGTCCCGAGTGCAGTTGCAGCCGCGTTCCGACAAGAATCGGATACAGCACATTGTCCAGCGTGCTGATGACCAGCGACCCTGCTCCCAGCAGAATCAGTGCCTGCACCCAATGGTGAATCGCGAACAGATACACCACAACCGGCAGCCACACCACAAACGCGCCCACTGCGGGAATCATCGCAAACAGCATCGTCAGGGCGCCCAGCAGTGTGGCCGCACCCACGCCCAGAAGGGCAAACGCGATGCCCGCCAGCAGCCCCTGCAACGCCGCCACCAGCAGGCGCCCCAGCACCAGCGCCTTCACTGCATGCTCCACCCGCACAAGCAAATAAGCTGTCTCCTCCGCCTTCAGGGGAATCATGCGCCGTGCCATCCCTAGTGCCGAATCCTTGTCGCGATACAGAAAGAACAGAAGAAACAGCATCACCACAAGCTGCGTCACTGCGTCAATTGACTTCCCCAGCACCGAGCCCACCTGGCTCGCCACGGAGCCAGCCGCTTTCTCCATCGTGGCATCCACATCCACGTTGTCCATCACATATTTGAGCCCGTCGCGCAGGCTTGCATGGCCGGCCACAAACTGTCGCACGCTCTGCTCCGCAGTCGCGCTCTGCACGCTCTTCAACAGCATCAGGATGTGGTTGCCCGCGCTCAGCATCACCACCAGCGAAGGCACCACCAGGCTCAGAGACACCACAATCAGCGTCACCGTCGCCGCCAGCGCCGGCTTCCGCAGACGCGTCAGAATCCACCCGTACACCGGCTGCGTCACAATCGCCAGCACCACAGCCCATGTGATGCCGGCCATGAAGGGCAGCACGATCCAAAGGCACAGCGCCACCGCCCCAATCGAAATGAGATAAAGCGTCAACGCGCCCCAGTTCCCATTGCTGCGCACTGCTTCCGGTTCCTTGCCGTTCATTCTTGCTCTCCCGTGAGCCGCGCGGCCCTCGCATCGAGTCTATAGCGATTCCACAATCGCTGTATCCCCAACCCGCTCTCTCAGTCGCCGCGCCTGCCCTTCCTTTACACGCAGGCGGCTCAACTTTACCCTTAAAGCAGCAATCACTTTCCCCGCACCGCACCAGCCGACGGAGCAGCGCCGTGTCTTTTCACATTGAAAATTTCGGATGCCGCGCCGCCCGTGCCGATGCTGAGGCCATTCGCGCCGCGCTCGCCGTGGCGGGGCACGGTGACACTCTGCCAGCGCGCGCCGATCTCATCCTCGTCAACACCTGCTCCGTCACCGCCGAAGCCGACCGCGCCGCTCGCGCCTATATCCGCCGCGCCCATCTGCGCAATCCCGGCGCGCGCATCGTCGTCACGGGTTGCTATGCCCAGCGCGCGCCCAACGAACTTGCCGCTCTGCCCGGCGTCGCTGCCGTCATCGGCAACAGCCACAAGGCGTTCACGCCCGCCGTCGCACTCGACCTGCTCACGTCTCCATCCGCACCGCAACTCATCCAGATCAATAGGGCGCAAGCCGCACCCGCCGCACCGCAGGTGCTGGTGCTGGCGGATGACCGTTTCGCGCACTCTTTCCTCGAAGAAGCGCCCATCCATCCCGGCGCGCAGACGCGCCCCAATCTCAAAATCCAGGAGGGCTGCGGCAACCGCTGCTCCTTCTGCGTGATTCCGGAGACGCGCGGCCCCTCGCGCAGCCTCCCCGCCGCGCGCATTCTTACCCAGGTGCGCAGCTTCGTCGCCGCCGGAGGCCGTGAACTCGTCTTCTCCGGCATCAATCTCGGCCGCTGGGGCCGCGACCTCAGACCCGAGCCTGGCCAGGCCCAGCTCACTTTGCCGGGCCTTATCCGTCAGGTCATCGAGCAGACCGGCCTGCCGTTGCTCCGCCTCAGTTCCATCGAGCCCATGGACTGGGACGACAACCTCATCGCCCTTCTTGCCGAATACGGCGGTGGTCGTCTCGCCCGCCACGCCCACCTCCCGCTGCAGTCTGGCTCAGACGCCGTCCTGCGCCGTATGTACCGCCGCTACCGCCCCTGGCACTACGCGCAAAAGGTTGAATCCCTTGTCCGTGCAGCCGGTCCCGCGCTCACCCTCGGAGCCGACGTCATGGCCGGCTTCCCCGGCGAAACCGACCGTGAGTTCGCCGAAACTCTCGACTTCATCCGCACGCTTCCCTTCGGCTACCTCCATCTCTTCCCGTTTTCTCCGCGCCCCAACACCCGCGCCTGGGCGCTGCACGCCGCGCATCCCGTCCCCCCGCCGGTCGTCGAAGAGCGCATGGCCACCCTGCGCCAGCTCGCCCACGAAAAGCAGCAGGCCCACTGCGCCCAATTCCTTGGCGCCACGCTCTCCGCGCTCACTCTGCACACTCCTGCCGAGGTTGCCGCGCGTGGACGCACCCTCGCCCTCACTGAAAATTTCCTGCCCATCGAAATGACGGGAGACCACCCCGCCAACCAGCCCGTGACCATCCGCGCCCACGCGCTCAACGAGGACGGCACT
>JAGWML010000148.1 GCA_028873155.1 Acidobacteriota bacterium | reverse complement strand
CAAGCTGGATGCGCGGCACTTCACCTTCCTGCACATCGCCGGCCAGCCTGAACGGAAAATACTTCAGTTCGCTCTGCACCTCGCTCAGGCCGCGGCCCATCAGCCGCTTCACAGAGTAGACAACGCGCTCCGGCGTCTCAATCAGCACGCGCCGCGCGCTGTTGCCCACCGTCACCGTGGGACGGCTGCCATCCGCAGGCATGGGATCGAGCGCCACCACAGACGGCACAAGATTTGAGCCATCCACGCCGGGAATCACCACCGGCGTTTCACCTTGCATGTAAGCGACCAGGGAGTTGGTCGTCCCCAGGTCAATTCCGACTACGCGTCCTTCCGCCATCGTCTGTTCCCTATGCTCCCAGCGTCTCTGTCACGTCGCGGACAAGGTTATTGAGATAGCGGCGCCGGTCCAGCAGGGCAACCATCGATTTCTGCGCCGCCGCTCGAATGCCTGCATCGCCTGTATCCCACGCCTGCCATTGCACTCGCAGCTCGTCATCGACTTCATCCAGAAGTCCATCAAACTTTGTCTTGGCCTGCTCCAGGCTCGCCTGCAGCGCGGGATCGTCCTCGCCTATCTTCTTCGCAGCGCGCATCTCTTCCAGTTGCATGTTCAGGTCGAAGACCTCTTCCAGCAGATCGGCCGGCACGCGCGACGGGTCCTGCCTGTCCTTGCCGCTGTGCTCTTCGCCAATCTCCGCGCCGTGCAGCTTCAGCAGATACTCTGTGCGATGGATCGGATCCTTCAACGTGCGATAGGCATCGTTCAGCAGGGCCGTATCGGCAAGGCTCCACTGCTTCTCGTTCTCGCCCGCGCGCGCAAAGCGATCCGGATGCAGCTTGCGGCTCAGGCGATGAAACTCGTGCTCCAGTCCCATGAGGTCCAGATTCAGGCACGGCTTCAGCCCGAAGACGGAGAAGAAATCGCCGCCCAAAGGCGGCTGAATCTTGCTGCAATGCGGACAGAAGAGCGTGGCTTCATTGTGGGCCACCGCGCAGGACCAGCACGCAACGGGGACCGCGGACTCAATCACTTTCAACATGGCAATCTCCAGCGGCAGGCGCTACGACGTGAAAGACGAACCGCAGCCGCAGGAGCGTGAGGAGTTCGGATTGATGAAGTTGAAGCCCTGCCGCATCAGCGTCTCTTCGTAGTCCAGAGTCATGCCGTGCAGATAAAGAAACGATTTGGGATCGACAAAGACACGCACCCCGTCGAACTCAAAGATGCGATCGCGCTCACGCGGTTGCGTGTCGAACTTGATGGCATACGAGAGTCCCGAGCAACCGCCGCCCGTCACGCCCAGGCGCAGGCCGCCCTGCTCCGGCGAAATGCCTTCCTTCGCCATCGCCGCGCGTACGCGCTTCACCGCGCGCTCCGTCAGCAGGATGCCCTGCGCCGGAGCCTGCGGCACGGTCTGCTGCGGCGGCGCCGCGGCAAAGGCGCCCTCCGCGGGCTTCGATGCAATACTTACCATGTTCGACATGATTTTCTTCCCCGCCTCGATCCGACTACTTCGCAGTCTCGACCGCGGCCATCTCCGCCACGCCGTTCTTCTTCTTCCAGTCGCCAATCGCCGCACGGATGGCGTCCTCCGCCAGCACCGAGCAGTGAATCTTCACCGGCGGCAACGACAGCTCCTTCACGATGTCCGTGTTCTTGATCGCAAGAGCGTCCTCAACGGTCCGGCCCTTGATCCACTCCGTAGCCAGAGACGAACTGGCAATCGCCGAGCCGCAGCCGAAGGTCTTGAACTTCGCCTCTTCGATCACCTGTGTCTCCGGGTTGACCTTGATCTGCAACCGCATCACGTCGCCGCACTCCGGCGCGCCCACCAGACCCGTGCCGACCTCCTGCGAGCTCTTGTCAAGCGTGCCTACGTTGCGCGGATTGTTGTAGTGGTCTACGACCTTGTCGCTGTATGCCATGGTTGCTGTCTCCTCATGCGGGGGAAGCCGCGTTGTTCTTGCTTTTCGATTCCTTCGGCAAGTCTCGCGACTCACCAATTCTGTCTCCGCCAAACTTCGTGCGCGCAGGCGCCGTCCACCCCACCGCAGGGGCTTAGTGCGCTGCCCACTCAATCTTGGTCAGGTCGATACCTTCCTTCACCATCTCGTACAACGGCGAAAGTTCGCGCAATTTCTTCACGATGTCGATCACCTTCGCCGCAACATAATCCACCTCGGCCTGCGTATTGAAGCGGCCCAAACCAAAACGTATCGAACTGTGCGCCACATCGTCGCCCAGGCCCAGTGCCTTCAGCACGTAGCTGGGCTCAAGCGTCGCCGATGTGCAGGCCGAACCGCTCGACACCGCGACGTCGTTGATGCCCATCAGCAGCGATTCGCCTTCCACGTACACAAAGCTCATGTTCAGGTTGCCCGGCAGACGGTGCTCCCACGAGCCGTTGACATGGACGTAGTCGAGTTCGGTTTCAAACTTCGCCTTGAGCCTGTCGCGCAGGCCGCGCAGATAGGCGGCTTCGTTCTCCATCTCGTTCATCGCGATCTCGCATGCCTTGCCGAGGCCCACAATTCCGGGCACATTCAGCGTGCCCGAACGCATGCCGCGCTCGTGGCCGCCACCGTCAATCTGCGCGGCAATCTGCACGCGCGGGTTGCGGCGTCGCACATACAGCGCGCCCACACCTTTTGGCCCGTAAATCTTGTGCCCGCTCAGCGAGAGCACGTCAATGTTGTCGTCGATCACATTCACCGGCACTTTGCCGACTGCCTGCACCGCATCGGTGTGGAAGAGCACGCCCTTCTCATGGCAGATCTTCCCAATCTCGCGAATCGGCTGCAGCACGCCGATCTCGTTGTTCGCCGCCATGATCGTGACCAGGATCGTCTTGTCATCCATGGCGCGCTTCAGGTCTTCGAGATCAATGAGGCCGTCCGCCTTTACCGGCAGATAGGTCACGCGGTAGCCATGCTTCTCCAGCCGCTTGCAGGTGTCCAGCACAGCCTTATGCTCCGTCACCTGCGTGATGATGTGGTTGCCGCGCTCGCGATACATCTCCGCGATGCCTTTGATGGCCAGGTTGTTCGACTCGGTCGCGCCCGAAGTGAAGATGATCTCCTTGGCCGTCGCGCCAATCAGCTTCGCAATCTGCTCGCGGGCCGTTTCCACAGCCTGCTCCGCCTCCCAGCCAAAGGAATGGTTGCGGCTGGCCGCATTGCCGAACTTCTGGGTAAAAAATGGCAGCATCGCCTCCAGCACCCGCGGATCCAGCGGGCTGGTGGCGTGGTTATCCATATATATGGGAAGCTGCACGCCTGCTGGGACTTCAACCTGGCTCGTCACTGTACTCATCTCTGTCTCTCCATCCTCGTTGCGTCTCCGCGGCGCGTCTGCTGCCCAGCGGAGGAAAATCTGAAAATCTAGCGCGTCAGCGAAACCAGCGGGCTGGGCCCATGGCCATGCGCTGCCGCATGATCGTGCTCGTCGGCCAGATCCTGAATACTGATGCTCTTCAGCACACCGGCAATCGTCTCGTTCACCCGCGCCAGAGGCTCCTTGATCGTGCAGCTCGGGGTCAGCTCACAGCTTTTCGCGCCCTTGGTGCAGGAGGTAATGAAGAACGGCCCGTCAATCGAGTGAATGACCTCGTAGGTCGAAATCTCACGGGCATCCCGCGCCAGCGCATAGCCGCCATTCATCCCGGCGTGCGACTTCAGCAGCCCCGACTTGGTCAACTGCTGCAGAATCTTCGCCAAAAGCTGCGCCGGAATCCCATAGGAATCAGCGATATCCTTGGCGCTCACCGCAACCGTTTCCGGGTGCTCGGCGAGGTATTTCAGGGCAATCAGCCCATAATCGGCCTTCTTGGTCAGCTTCAGCATGGATATCCGACTTCTTCAGTCCGTGTTTAGTATACGACCAAATCCGTCCGGGTTTCAAGCCGCGTCGGAATTCGCACGCATCCACCGTCCCAAAGGATGGTGACCCTTAGGCAACTCTTCAACAAATTGAGGCTTGAAAAAGCCGCCGCTCTCGCTACAATCGGCGGAAAGAGCACCAGATCCCAACCTCATTCATGGACCGATGGCGACCGCCTGCAAACATCCCAGGGTACGAATCGTCTCCCGGCACGAAGACTCGGAGTTTGTCGAGTGCCTGGAGTGTGGCGAAGTCTTTGACTCCGAAGAATTTCAAGACATGGCAATCGAAGAGTCCGCCGAGGAAGAAGAAAGCGACACGGGGGACGACTCATAGCTGGCCGGGAACCTGGCCGCTCCGCGCAACTCCAGCAGACTTTTCGCGGATCAGAGGGCGGATCAATGCTGTCCCGGGCCACCCTCGGCGCTGGGCGTTCCCCGGTGCGCCACGATCCACGCGTAATGTAGTCCCGATACCACAGTGAGGATCATGGTCAGATCCAGCGCCACGCTGCGCAAGGCCACCACCCAAAACTGAGTCGTGAACTGATGCAGCAGCACCACGGCCACGGCAACAATCTGCGCCAGCGTGTTCGCCTTTCCAAAGATGCTCGGGGCAAACTCACGCCGGCCCGCCGCTGCGAACAGAATGGCCGACACCAGTACAATCCCGATGTCCCGTCCGAAGACGAGCACCGTCACCTCCAGCGGGATCAGTCCCTGGTGCGTGAGCACCACAAAGAGCGTACTCAACAGCAACTTATCGGCTACGGGGTCGAGGTACTGCCCCAGCGCCGTGCTCTGCTTGAGTTTGCGGGCCAGTAATCCATCGAGCGCGTCGCTCAGGCCCGCCAGCACAAAGAGAATGAAACCCGTCTCATAGCGGTTATCGAGAACAGCCGCGACAAGAAACGGCGCCATGCAGATCCGCAGCAGCGTCAGAATGTTGGGAGCGGAGCGAAAGGGATTGAGCCGCACTTTCGAGTCGTCAGTCATCGTACATCCAACGCACTGTGGAAGGCGTCGCGGAGCAGCCGCGCTTCCTCCAGCATCTCCGCAAATCGGCCCCTGACGCCGTCTGCCAATCCTTTGCCGCAGGCCGTTGGTTCGTGATCCCTTTGCGGTGCCTTCAGCAACGAGGTGCCTTCGACTTCCGATGGTATCGCACGCGCACAACATGCGCCATGCCCCCCGCGCTTTCCCGGCACGACGGTTCCTGATAGACTTGGAATGATTGTTTTGCAGGCGCGTAGCTCAGTTGGTTAGAGCGCTTCCTTGACACGGAAGAGGTCGTTGGTTCGAATCCAATCGTGCCTACCATTTCCCCTTTAAAATCAGTTAATTACAGGCTTGACCTCTTCTTTCTTACCCAAATTTGGGTTCTTTTGGGTGCTGAAGGAAAAAGCCGGCCCCAGGAAGCCCTTCAGCGCAAGTTCCTGCGCCTCGCGCTTCTCCTCGGTTACAGCCTGTTGGTAGAACTCCAGGGTCACGCGAGGGTTCGCATGACGAAGGAGTTCTTGGGCAACTTTGACGTCGACCTTCATCTGACGGAGCATCGTGCCAAGGCCATGACGGAACGAGTACCAACCGATTCTCTTCTTCACCCCCATCTTCATGCGCGCGGCAGGAAGCGATGCAGCGCACCCAAAGCTATCTGCGGGAAGGCGGACAGCAGCCGAACCGCGCCGCCGTTGTTCAGATGCGGGCCGCTCAGAACTAGGGCTTTCGCAGAACACGGACATTTCACGGACATTCAGCCGGAAACCGAAAAGGCCGCTCATGGGCGGCCTTTTCTAAGTTCCTCATTATCAGAGGTGTGATTGGTTGCGGGGGCCTGCAACGTCTCGAATTTACTCGTAATTCCCTTCAGTCTTTCCTTGACAGCGTAGCGTCGAAGACCTCTGCCGTGCAGCGGCGAGCGCCATTTGAGCGTCCTGGTCAACCGTGCCATCGTTAAAGAACCTGTACGCAACCTCAGCATACTTCTGAGGTTCTTCGAGCATCGGCAGATGTGCCGAATTGGAAAGCCAGGAAATGCCCTTAACGCCGGGAATGTCGCTGGCGAGCCGTTTCGCTATCGCAGGGCCAAAGTTCGTGTCCTTCTCTCCCCAAAGAATTAGAACCGGTCTTGTGAATCGGCGCATTGCCGGGACCGCATCCTGCGTGAGGTGGTTGTTCGCCGGATCGAGTTGAGACGCTAAGAAGCGACGAAGACGCTGCCATCGAAGCGCAGTTGCGAGATGCTCGGAAGCGAAGGCATCAAGCGTTTCATCTGTGAGGGTAGATTGATTGACAACCGCGATTGAGTAGAGATGCCGCTGGATGTTTCGCGAGTGCAATGAGGCAAAAACGAGAGGGCTTGTCACCGGGTTTGTGATCAAGTGGAGGTCGCCTGTCTCGGGTTTGCTGGGCCATTGATCGTAGGCTTCAACATTGGTGAGGATCGCCATCTCGATCCGTTCAGGATGCTGCTGCATGAGGAGTTGGAGGATGGCGCCGCCGTGGTCGTGTCCGATGAAACGAGCAGAACGAATGCCTAATCGGTCCATTAAGTCCGTCACCATCTGCACGTCCTGCGGCAAACGATAATCGTCGTTCAGGCGCACGGGCGTGTCGCCCAGACCAAGGAGATCTGGGGCGATCACGCGGAAGTGCCTGGCCAGCAGAGGTGCCACTTCGTGCCATTCGTACACGCTGAAAGGGCATCCATGCAGCAGAATTACTGGCTCACCGTTGCCCTCATCGACGTATGCGACCTTGTAATTTCCCAGATCGATGACCTTCTTGCGCATGGCCATGGCGTCGTCGGTGAAGTCGCCCGGCGATACGGCGTATCTCGAATCCGCAGGAATGTAAGCCCCTGATTTGAATGCAAGCACGAACCAGCCAAGAGACAGGAACCCGGCTACGGAACTGAGGGACACCCAGAACTTCCGCGAACGCGTTTGCTTGCAATGATCATGTGATGCCTGCGCCTTCCGATTGCTAAGGATCACAGTGACGACCTCCATTTGCGGCGTGATGCCGCATTACAGCGTTTCTACGCAACGGACGTACGACGACGCAGCAGCGCACGACCGATTAGGGGGCCCCCGATGGCGATCGGGAGAAGCCAATAGCTGATCGCCGGAAGATCCTTCCACAGGGGTAGACTCTTTCCGTTGTCCACGTAGAACGCAGTCAGCAGGAGGACGTAAGACATACCCATTCCGGTAATATGCCAACGAACCCATCCGGACCACCGTTGGCGCCTGGCGGTGCGTCCTGCCAACGCTGCCGCGAAGGAAAGGACTCCCAGTACGAATAGCGGATAGTCTCGCGTCCAGCGGGCCACCGATAATGCTGTCGCCGAGGCAACTATCCCCGAAAGACACCAGAAGTAGATGGTGCCGAGCTTGGGATGACGGCCTTGCCGCTTCGGGCTCAGCATCGCCACCGCGCCGGTCAGGACACACGCAAGGCCCAGTAGAACATGGAGTGCAACAACCGCGAGAAATGTAGGCGAGGTAGAAGGCACTTCAATTCCGGTCACGTTGGTCATATCCCCAATCCCGATCTCTTCCGTTTTGTGGACCGCGCTTCGTGCGCCGATCGTCTGAGTTCGCGCTTTATTCTGGCCGTTTACTCCTATTGAGGAATAGATCAGCAGTGGCTGCACATTCTCGCATGGGTTTATATCGGCATCTGTTTGGCTTCCGCGCTTGGCATGCTCTCGTCGCCGGATCGCGAGAGGCGTCGGACCGTACCGGCGGTCCCATTAACCTCAATCCGCTCG
>JAGWML010000147.1 GCA_028873155.1 Acidobacteriota bacterium | reverse complement strand
GAGCGGCAGAAAGCTCTTGCCCTGCATGTCAGCCGGCACGGGCAGGCCAGCGATTTCAAGCATGGTCGGCGCGAGGTCGAGATTGAGGACCATTTCGGAGGAGTGGACGCCTGCGGGAACGACGCCGGGGTAGCGCAGCATCATGGGCACGCGGATGGAGGGCTCGTACATGAGGCGCTTGTCATAGAGGTGATGCTCGCCGAGGAAGAAGCCGTGGTCTGAGCTGAGCAGGACGGCGGTCTGGTTCAGGATGCCCTGCTTCTCCAGCTCGTGAAAGACGGCGCCGACGTTGCGGTCGTTGTCTTCCACGCCGACATAATGGTCTTTCACCAGCTCTTCGAGCGAGCGGGGATCGTCGCTGAAGACCTCGGAGTAGCCGATCTTGTCATCGGCATCGGCGACGGCGCGGGGCTTGCCGGGATAGTCCTTGAGGTTTTCGTCGAAGGTGGCGGGCTTGGGGATGGGCACGCCGTTGAGGTCGTTGACGAGATCCTTGGGGCGATAGAAGGGCGCGTGCGGCGCGTAGAACCAGAGGAAGAGGCAGAAGGGCTTGTCGCGCTTCTGCTGAAGGTAGCCGACGGCCTTTTCGGTGAGCAGCGTATCCACATACTGGCCCTCGTAGAGTTTGGCGGGGCCGTAGTGGCCGTGCGCGCCCTCGGTGATGCGCGGGCGGTAGTAGTCGGCCTGGCCGACGAAGCCGAAGTAGTAGTCCCAGTTGTGCTCCATGAGCGCGCCCTCGATGTGGGACTTGCCGATGAAGGCGGTTTCATACCCGGCTTGCTGGAGGAGATCGGAGACGAGCGGGAAGCGCGCTGGCACTTTGCCCTGGACGTTGGAGACGGCGCCGGTGGTGTGGGAGTACATGCCGGTGAGCATGGTGGCGCGCGAGGGCAGGCAGAGCGCGTTGACGACGAAGCCGTTGGTGAATGTGCAGCCCTCGTGGGCGATGCGGTCCATGTTGGGCGTGCGGATGAGCTTGTTGCCGGTGGCGGAGAGCTCGTCTGCGCGGAGGCCCTCGCCGACGAAGCAGACGATGTTGGGGCGGTGCGCGCCGGGGGTGAGTGACTGCGCGAAGGATTCAAGCGAGGCGAGGCTGGATGCTCCGGCTGCGGTAGCGATGTATTTGAGGACGGTACGACGGGATTCCATGCGGCTCTCCGGGATGCGAGTGCGGGATTCTGTGCGCGGACTTTGGGAGCGGGTCGAGCGCGGCTCGCGGAAGTCGATTCATTCTAGTGGAGCGAAGACAGACGCGGGAAGAGAAAGCACGGGCAGGCACGGCAGCTGATATGCTGCGGTGCATGAGACGGCAAGGGATGGTTGCAACGGCGGCAGTGTTGCTGATGCTGGCGGGATGCAGACCGCAGGGACAGGGTACGAGCAGCGAAGATGCGCAGACGCGTGACGGCGCCCGGATGGAGATGCGCAGCGAACAGGCGGGCGCGGGGTTCGACTTCTATCTGCTGAATCTGTCGTGGTCGCCGGAGTTCTGCCACTCGCATCCGGATGCGGCGGAGTGCGCCGAGCACGCGCGGTTTGTGCTGCACGGGCTTTGGCCGGAGCGGATGGATGGATCGTATCCGGAGAACTGCTCGGAGGCGCCTGGGCCGGCGAATCCGGCGCAGTATGCGGATGTGTATCCCGAAGCGGGACTGCTGGAGCATGAGTGGCGGGCGCACGGGACGTGCTCGGGTCTGAGCGCGGATGCGTTCTTCGGGGCGGCGCGGAGGGCGTATGAGGCGGTGAAGATCCCAGGGGCGCTGGCGACGCTGACGACGCAGACGATGATGACTCCGGATGCGATTGCAGAGGCGTTTACGGCAGCGAATCCGGGGTTCGCGCAGGGGAGCGTGGTGGTGAGCTGCGGGCACAATTATCTGACGGCGGTGGAGGTGTGCGTGGACAAGACACTGAAGCCGATGGCGTGTCCGGCGCTGCGCAGTTGCCGGGCGAATGTGGTGAAGATTCCGGCTCCGTGAGGGGAAGGTGCGATCCGGGCTTCCGGTGGTTGGTGGTGGGTTGAGGATGGTGGATTCCAATCCATCCCGCCCAAGCAGAGCTTGGACGGGGCACCCGGTGGATGGTGGGTTGCGCGGGGCGGAGATGCGGTGTAATGTCCGGGTCATGCACTGGACAACTCCGGAAGAGCGGCGGCGCATGGGGCAGTCGCGACGCAAGCAAGTGGGGCGGCAGGCACACGATGCGCTGAACGTGAAGGCGCGCACGGCAACGGCGCTGGAGCTGGTGCGGCGGGCCGAGAAGGGCCGCGTTCCGCAACTGATCAAGCTGAAACATGAGCTGATGGCGCAGTCGCCATTTGTGTTTTTTCGCGGTGCCGCGCCGGTGATGGCGGCGGACCTGTCGGTGCTGCCGAATACAGGGTTGATGTGCCAGATCTGCGGCGATGCGCATGTGCGCAACGTGGGTGCGTACGCGGCTCCGGATGGGCGGCTGGTGTTTGACATCAACGACTTTGATGAGACGATTCGCGGGCCGTTTGAGTGGGATTTGAAGCGGATGGCGGCGTCGCTGGTGCTGGCGGGGCGCGAGTCTGGCCACAAGGAGAGCGCGGCGCGGGGGGCGGCGGAAAAGTGCGTGGAGCGCTACACGGCGCTGATGCGGCAGTTTGCGAAGATGCCGAGCCTGGAGGCGACACGCTACCAGGTGCATCGCATCGGGAATGTGCACCCGGTGCACGATGCGCTGCTGAAGGCGGAGCGTGCGACTCCGCTGCATACGTTGCAGCAACTGACGGCGCCGGTGAACGGGCGGCCGCATGCGGCGCGGCGCTTCAAAGAGAAAAAGCCGATGCTGACGCGCGTGACGGGCGCGCAGGCGGAAAAAGTGCTGGCAGCGCTGGAGCCCTACAAGGAGATGCTGGAGCCGCAGCGGCGGCATCTGCTGGAGCTCTACCGGCCGGTTGATGTGGCGTTCAAGGTGGTGGGCACGGGATCGGTGGGGCTGAGGGACTACTGCATTTACTTTGAAGGAAACGGACCGGGCGATCCGCTCTTCCTGCAAGTGAAGGAAGAGGCGGCGTCGGCGTATGCGCCGTATCTGCCGGAATCGCATGGCGCGGCGCACGCAGGGCAGCGCGTGGTGGAGGGGCAGCGCGCGATGCAGGTGCAGTCGGACCCGTTTCTGGGATGGACGCACATGGGCGGGCGGCAATATCTGGTGCGACAGTTGAACGATCACAAGGGATCGATTGAGGTAGCGGACCTGGCGGGCGGCGGCCTGGAGGCGTTTGCGGAGCTGTGCGGCGAGCTGCTGGCGCGGGGTCATGCGCGGTCGTCGGACCCGCTGGCGATTGCGGGGTATCTGGGGCAGGGAGATGGTTTTGCGGAGGCGCTCGGGCGGTTTGGGGCGCTGTATGCGGATCAGACAGAGCGCGACTGGCAGGCGCTTCGGCGGGCTGGACGAATGTCCCGGAGTTGAAGAGTTGAGAGACTTCCTCTGCGAGGGTTCGTGGTTTCCCACCCATGTCGCCTGCTCGCGCAGACGCCATGGATGGGGCACTCGGGTTTGGTGGCAAGTTCAGAAGGTGCACGCGTTGAAGGAGAGTGATGAATCGCAGGGAGTTTACGCAAACACTAACGGCGGCGGCGATGGGCGTGGCTGCGCCGGTGATGCCAAAGGCAGAAGGCGCGGGAGCGCCAGAGGCGAAGAAGGAAGCGCCGTTTCCGCTGTCGGTGATGCTGTGGACGATCTCGCCGAATTTGCCGTTTGAAGACCGGCTGGCCAAGGTGGCCGACGCGGGGTACAGGAATGTGGAGCTGGTGGGCGAGTATAACCGCTGGAACGATGCGGACTATGCGCGGGCGAAGATTGCAAGGCGGCAACTGGGCGTGGAGTTTGACGCGACGGCAGGGCTGGGACACGGCGTCGCTGATCCGGCGGCGCGGGATGTGTTTCTTTCCGATCTGACGGCGGCGCTGACGCCAATGGAGACCCTGGAGTGTCCTGCGATGATTGTGCTCTCAGGCAATGTGGTGGCGGGAATGTCGCGAGTGGCGCAGCATGCTGCGGCGGTGGAAACACTGAAGCGCGCGGCAGAGGTGGTGGAGAAGCGCGAGATTCGCGGCGAGAAGGTGCGGCTGCTGTTGGAGTGTATCGACCCGGAGGAGAA
This sequence comes from Acidobacteriota bacterium, assembly GCA_028873155.1. Classification (GTDB taxonomy): domain Bacteria; phylum Acidobacteriota; class Terriglobia; order Terriglobales; family Acidobacteriaceae; genus Telmatobacter. The sequence goes on along the minus strand of JAGWML010000147.1, from coordinate 3,565 downwards.
TCCGAACTACTTTTTGACGCGTGCGACAGAGGCGATCGAGATCGTCCGGGCGGTGGATCACCCGCAGGTGCAGTTTCTCTACGACATCTTTCACGAGCAGATCGCCGAAGGAAATCTGATGGAGAAGCTGAACGAGCATATCGACGTGATCGGGTTGATTCACGTGGCGGACGTGCCGGGGCGGCACCAGCCGGGGACGGGCGAGATCAATTATGGGAATATCTTTCGCAAGCTGGTGGAGTTGAAGTACCGGCAGATGGTGGCGATGGAGTTCCGGGCGATGGGGGATGAAGTGATTGCGCTGAAGGGAGCGCGGCAACTGACGGAGTCGGCAGTCTGAAAGGAGCGCGAGATGACGGATATTGCACAGCGCGAGGTTGCGCAGCAGTTACAGGCGCTGGAGGAGATGCTGCTGGACCCGGCGGTGCGGAGGGACTCCGCGAGAGTGGCGGCGCTGCTGGATGAGGGCTTCATCGAATACGGTTCTTCGGGGCGGGTGTGGACGCGTACGGCGATTCTCGACCTGCTGGCGCATGAGGAGGGGTATGCGGAACCTCCGGTGGTGCGTGACTTTGCCTGCCGGCCCCTGGCAATGGGCGTCGTGCTGGCGACATATCGCACAGTGCGCATGGATAGCGGTCCAGGGAAGGCGAGGGAGGTGCTGCGGAGCTCGATCTGGGTGCGCGGCGCGCAGGGATGGCGCATCCTGTTCCACCAGGGGACGAGCGTAGCGTGGTCTTAGATCTTGGCGCGGGCGCTGGGCTTACACTTCGTGCCGTTTGAAGAGGTCGTCCTTGTCACGGCACGGGCACTTGGTGCACTCGATGCAGCAAACCAGCAGAACTGCAATGCCGAGAGTGACCAGCACCGCCAGCAGATTCGCATTCGACGCAAACAGGTGAGCAACAACGCGCATAAGCCACAGAGACATGCGCCGCTCCAGCCGCGCGGAATGCCTCCGACGTCATGTACCAGAAGGAGAGCCCGAGCGCCAGAGTTCCGGCGCCCCCAGTGTAGCACCGTTCCAACAGAGCTGGCTGGGCGGGAAATGTCTTGCGTACTGGCGAATATAAGACGAACATAGCGGTCAATGGAATGGGAGAGCCATCCCGAGCAGGATGAGGAACTGAGCGGCGACTTCGCAAAGGTGTGGGAGATGGAGCCGGACGCCATGAAGCCCAGGGAGACGAATGCCGGGACGCATGCGGGCCCGCAGGTGAACTGGCTGTTTGTCGATCTGAACTCGTACTTTGCGTCGGTGGAGCAGCAGGTGCGGCCGGAGTTGCGCGGCAGGCCGGTGGCCGTGGTGCCGATGATGGCCGATACAACCTGCTGCATTGCGGCAAGTTATGAGGCCAAGGCGTTTGGCGTGAAAACGGGGACGCTCGTGGGAGATGCAAAGAGGATGTGCCCGGGGCTGGAACTCGTGGAGGCACGGCACGAGATCTATGTGGAGTATCACCATCGGATTGTGGAGGCGGTGGAGAGCTGCGTGCCGGTGACGGCGGTGCTGTCGATTGACGAGATGGCGTGCCAGTTGATGGGGCGAGAGCGTCCTCTGCTGGCGGCGATGGAGCTGGGGCGGCGGGTGAAGGCGCGGATTCGCGAGCAGGTGGGCGAGACGCTGCGCAGCTCAGTGGGGATGGCGACGAACCGGTACCTTGCGAAGGTGGCGAGCGACATGGAGAAGCCGGACGGACTGGTGGCGCTGCCGCTGGACCTGCTGCCGGAGGCGCTGCGGCACCTGACGCTGCGGGATCTGCCGGGAATTGGGGCGCGGACGGAGAAGCGACTGCAGGCGAAGGGGATTCGCTCAATGGAGGAGCTGCTGGCGTTGAGCTGCGAGCAGGCCGGCGAGGTGTGGGGCTCGGTGTGGGGAGAGCGACTGTGGCACTGGCTGCGCGGCGAAGACTTCGATATGGCGGAGACGGAGCATCTGAAGTCGCTGAGCCACCAGCATGTGCTGGGTCCGGAGCTGCGCACACCGGAGAAGGCGTGGGCGGTGGCGCACAAACTGCTGCACAAGGCGGCGATGCGGCTGCGCAAAGAAAGGCTGTGGGCAAGCGGGATTGGACTGGCGGTTGGTTTCTCGGTGGGGCGCGCGGGCTCCGGCGAAGGGATGGCGCCGCTGGGCAATTTCGGAACGCCTACGAAGGGATGGAAGGGCGAGCTGCGCTTAAGCGAGTGCCAGGACAACCAGACGCTGATTGCTGCGCTCCGGCGGTTGTGGGAGCAACGGCCGCAGGGACCTGGTCAGGAGCATCCGTATTTTCTTGCGGTGCAATTGACGGGTCTGGTGCCGGATCGGCTGCACTCGCTGAACCTGTTTGACACAGTGGATGACGCGCCGAGCCGAAAGCGGCTGCTGGAGGCGATGGATGCCTTGAACAACAAATACGGGATGCAGACGCTGGCCCCGGCGACGATGCTGACGGCGTATAAAGCGGCCCCGACGCGGATTGCATTTCACAGCATTCCGGAGATGTTCTGAAGAGGACCAAAGAGTGTCCATTTGCATCACTCGCAGGCAGTAACAATAGTTCGGACAAGTGAATACTAAGTATAGAAAATATACCTAATCACTTTATCGCACCAAATGCCGCACAGGACAATGCAGTTGCGGCTATGGACGGTGTGGCGCCGCCCTATTTCAGCGCAAAGGTGCTGAGGATCCGTTTGAAAGCGGGACGCAGCGCGCCGAAGTTGCGCTCGGGCGCGATGAAGACGAGATAACTGAGGGAACCATCAGAGCGCTGGACGGTGACGAGCCAGTCGCGCTCGGGCATGGGCTTGCCGGCGGTGGAGAGCGGCGAGGAGCCGAGAAACTCGATGCTGAGTGCTGGCTGATGGCTGACGGTCAGCGAGGTTGCGTCTGTGACAGCAGCCATGCCTGGGTTGCCCTGCTCGATGCTCTGGATGAGCGCATCGGTTTGCTGTTGTAGGTTGCCCTGACCCTGGTAGCGATCAATCAGGATGCCATAGGCGGTGGCGGCCTGGCCGTTGGCGTCAGCGCCTGAGCCGCCCGGCGGAGCGATGGTGACTGAGGACTGTGCGTTTCCCTGCACGGTCCAGTTGCGCGGATACCGCAGGGTATAGAGCGAGTGGGTGAAGGTGTTGAGCGAGGAGTCCGGCTGCCAGTGCAGGTTGGGATCGAGCGCGGCGGCAGCGGGCTGGGCTGAAGGCGTGGTCGATGTGGTGGATGTTCCTCCGGTGGATGCGGAGGATGCGGTGGAGGCTGAAGCGGCGGCAGCAGCAGCTTCAGCGGGTAGCGGAGGCTGCGATTTCTTCCATCCGCCGGCCTTGATTTCGTCGGCGGTAGCGGCGTGGAGTTTGGCGGCGTCGGCGTGGATCGAGGTGAACTCTGGCGTGTTGGTGATGTCGGCGGGCTTGGGCGGGAGGGTTGCGATCTCCTGGTTGACGTAGCCGATGCGGTTGCCGGGGTTGGGATGATCGCTCAAGAGCTGTGCGCCGCCTGCGCCGTACTTGGCCTGGATGGTCTCAAAGAATTGCGGGAGGGCGCGGGGATCGTAACCGGAGTCGTAGAGGATGTCGGTGCCCATGAGGT
>JAGWML010000319.1 GCA_028873155.1 Acidobacteriota bacterium | reverse complement strand
GCAGCGATGAACAAATCAATCTGGTTGAGGCCTACTACAAAGAGCAGGGACTCTTCCACACGGCCAGCTCATCTGAGGCCGAGTACACCCAAACACTGGAACTCGACCTCGCAACGGTCGAACCCAGCGTCGCCGGCCCAAAGCGTCCGCAGGATCGCGTGCTGTTGAAGAACGCGGCCACCAGCTTTGCCGAGCAGCTCCCCGGCCTGCTGGCTCCCACTGCCAAGCCACTGGGCACGCGCACCGCGGCAGCGTGGGAACGCACCGCAGTGGCCGACTCAGGCATCGCCGAAAAGAGCCCGCTGCATGTGACCACGACAGTCAAGGAACGCTTTGGCGTCGATCCCGATCCGTATCTCGATCATGGTTCTGTCGTGATTGCGGCCATCACGAGTTGCACCAACACATCGAACCCCTCGGTGATGATGGCCGCCGGTATCCTTGCAAAGAAAGCGGTCGAAAAGGGCCTGACTGTGCCGCCGTGGGTCAAAACCTCGCTCGCGCCCGGCTCGCGCGTTGTGACGGACTACTACCAAAAGGCCGGCCTGCTGCCGTATCTGGAGAAACTGCGCTTCAATGTGGTGGGCTACGGTTGCACGACGTGCATTGGCAACTCCGGCCCGCTGCCGAGCGATGTGTCGAAGTCGATCGATGAGCACGGCCTTGTGGCCGTGAGCGTGCTCAGCGGCAACCGCAATTTTGAGGGCCGCGTGAACGTGGACGTGCGCGCCAACTACCTGATGAGCCCGCCGCTCGTGGTGGCCTACGCTCTGGCCGGGAAGATTGCTCACAACTTCGACACTGACCCGTTAGGCGCGGACAAGAACGGAAAGCCCGTTTACCTCAAGGACATCTGGCCGACGCAGAAGGAGGTTGCCGATGCGATCGAAAAGGGAGTCAGCAGCGAAGGCTTCCGCAAGGAATACGCCACGGTCTCGCAGGGCGACGCGAGCTGGCAGGGCCTGAGCTTCCCCACCGGCGATGTCTACCAGTGGGAGGCCGAGTCGACCTACATCCGCAAGGCGCCGTACTTCGACGGCATGGGCAAGACGCCCGCTCCGGTCAGCGACATCACAGGCGCGCGCGTGCTGGCGGTCCTCGGCGACTCCGTGACGACCGACCACATTTCGCCTGCCGGCAACATCAAGGCCAACGGTCCCGCGGGGAAGTACCTCGCCGAGCACGGCGTCAAGACAGCCGACTTCAACAGCTACGGCTCGCGCCGCGGCAATCACGAAGTGATGGTGCGCGGCACCTTTGCCAACGTGCGCCTGCGCAACAAGCTGGCTCCCGGCACGGAAGGCGGCGTCACGCGCCTGCTGCCCGAAGGCGATGGAATGTCCATCTTCGACGCCAGCGTGAAGTACGCCGAGCGCCATGTGCCGCTTGTCATCC
>JAGWML010000146.1 GCA_028873155.1 Acidobacteriota bacterium | reverse complement strand
GTTTTCTTCAAAAGTCTAAGTGGGTCTTGGCGGCAGGTTGAATTCATAATGAGCACGACACCGATGTAAACAGTATCGGGGTACGGACAGTGAGTGACTGGAAGTTCTTGTGGACAATCTCACGTTTATCGATCAGATGGGCGTTGATCGGATAACGCGTCAATTGAACGAAACTTTGCTTTGCGCCTCGTGTTTGAATCACTTCACCCATGTTTTTAGCCGAAAGGCATAACCTGCTTTTGATTTGCCAGATGCCCTCACGCCGGCGGATGGAAACTTTTGTTTGATTTTGATTGAATCGAACTTAACGGAGGATTGTAGTGAGTGCTCAGAACCAGATTGTGCTTGAAGACCAGTTCGTTGCCTCGCAAGGAGAGGGCTCGGTCGCAACTGGCTCAATGCATTTGTCCCGGTATTTTGCTTCGTCGTCCCCAGTCCTGCTGTCGTCTTGGCAATACATAGGCGCGAAGCGCGTAATCGACTTGGTCGCTTCGGTCATCCTGATGTCTATCTTCGCGATCCCGGGCATTTTCATTGCATTCGCAGTTTTTCTCACATCGCGTGGTCCTATTTTCTACCGCGAGGAGCGCATTGGACGAGGCGGCCGTACGTTCCGCATCTTTAAGTGTCGTTCCATGCATCGTGACGCATCTAAGCGCGCTCACGTTGCAGAATCCCACAAAGATGGAAACGTACTGGAGTGGAGAATGCTCAAGCACTTGCGCGATCCGCGCATCACTCCAATTGGCGGATTTCTGCGGCGCTGGAGCCTGGATGAACTCCCCCAATTGATCAATGTCTTCCGCGGCGAGATGTCTCTGATTGGTCCGCGTCCGGTTGTCGCCTCTAGACTGGCTTTCTATGGCGATCTCCTGCCGTAATACCTGGCGGCCATACCGGGCCTTTCCGGGCTTTTGCAGGTCTCTGTCAGGAGCCACATTGACTATGATCAGCGTTCCAAGCTGGATGCAAGTTACGTCCAGTCCTGGAGCTTGACAGCAGACTTTTGCATTCTCTGTCGCACGATTCCTGCTGTGCTGGGGCGCATCGGCGCTCATTGAACCTGTAGGCCCATTCCCGCGAGGCAGTGTCAATTTCGATTGACCTCTGCCTCTGCTGGCGGCCGCCCTCAAAATGCCGCAACTCTCCCCTCTGCTTGCCGCGACCTTCTCATATGCGGACTGACCGATTTGAAACGGGCTCCTCTTCTGATCGGTCCAAACAAGTGCTGCGGCGATGCATTGACCTGATCCCTGGCCCTCCTTCACGCGGCGATGGCGTAAACGACGAAGGGCGTAATCAATCCGCGTCGATCTCTCCTTGAACTCCCCATACAAACCGACAACGCCGTGCGCCGTTCTCGTGTATCTTGACCCCAGCACTACATTCTTCTTCAAGGGAGAGCGCGCTTCTGTCCCATGCCCATCTTTGCGGCCATTGACATCGGATCCAACTCCTGCCGGCTGAAGATTGCGAAGGTCGTCGCACATCATCTCAAGACGCTCCATGAAGATCGTGAGGTGACGCGGCTCGGCGCAAGCGTCTTTGATACCGGCCTCATCTCACCAGATGCAATGGCTGCCACCCTGCGCGCTCTCAAGCGTTTCCAACGCGCCGTCCAGCAGCACGGCGCGGACCGCACTCGCGTCGTCGCCACCGCCGCCAGGCGCGACGCCCGCAACGCCACTGCGTTTCAGGCGTGGGTCAAGGCAGAGACGGGTTGGAACATCGAAATCATCTCCGGCCTTGAAGAGGGCCGCCTCATTCATCATGGCCTCATGGCCAACGAGCCCGGCCTCAATGGCCGCGTTCTCCTCTTCGATCTCGGCGGCGGTAGTTGCGAGATCACACTGTCCGAACACAAGCGCATTCGCGAAACCATCAGCCTGCCCATCGGCGCGGTTCGACTCACTGAAGAGTTCATGGAAGCCGATCCACCCACTCCGCAGGGGCTGACGCAGATGCACCGGCTCATTGCGCGTGAACTCCGCCGCGCGCACCGCAGGATTCAGCCTCACGCTATCGCGCATGTCATTGCCACATCAGGGACAGCTGCCGCGTTGGCAGAGGCCTGCGCCGCTCTCGGCAAGGCCTCAAAGAAGACGTCCCGATCTGCGTCCCGCCCACGCAGCGCAGCTTCGGCGCTCGCTCCCACTGCCCAGGTCCGCAAGATCGCTTCGCGTGTCGCCCGCATGTCTCTTCCAGAACGTGAAGCCGTTCCCGGCATCGGTCCGCGTCGTGCGGAGATCATCGTTGCGGGTGCGCAGGTCTTCGCCGAGCTCCTCGAGTCCTTCAATCTTCGCGGCTTTCGTTATTCGCCCCTCGGCCTTCGTGATGGCATCCTGGCCCAGCTGCTCGCGGAGCAGGACGCGCGTGCCGCAGGGCATCGCGAATTCGAGCGCGAGCGCTGGGAAAGCGTCACAGCCACCGCTCGCCGATACGCGATTGATCCACGCCAGGCTGAACCGGTTCGCGCGCACGCGCTGCAGTTATTCCACGAGCTCAAGTCGCTCCATCGGCTCCCGATCGAGTACGAAGGCTGGCTTGCCGCTGCCGCCATCCTGCGCGACACCGGCAAGTTCATCAACCACCAGGGACACCACCGGCACACGCAGTACATCATCTCCAGCTCTGAGATGTACGGCTTCACGCCCGTGCAGCGCACCATCGTGTCGGCCTTGGCGCGCTACCTTGGCAAGAGCCGTCCGCAACCCGACGATCGCGCCCTGCGCAATATCCCCCCTGACGAACACAAGCATGTCCACCGCGCTGTCGTCTTGCTGCGCCTCGCCGTCGCTCTCAATCAGGATCGCGCCAGCGACGTCCTCCGAGTGATGGCGCGCGCCTATCCGAAGCGCGTGTACATCGAGATCAAGCCTGGCCGCACCGGGGCTGAGTTGGAGTTGTGGTCTCTGAGAAAAGAAGCCGATTACTTCCGAGAAGTCTTCGGCCGCGAGCTCTTCGCCACGCTTGCATAGATATTCCGCGCCATCCGCGGATCAACCAGCCACTGCAGCAGCGGTGGGTGGTTGTCCATCGCGATCCGCGCAATCGATCCCTTGCGCATCCTCACCCCAGCTCCACCGTTGCCCGTAATGATGCGTCCGAGAAACTTGAAGAGGTTCGGATTGTGCCCCACCATCAGAACGTCCTCATACTCGGCATAATGGTCGATCAGCCCCTGAAACGCTGTAAAATCTGCATCGGGCGCCAGCGCCGGGCTCACCTCCACCTTCGCCTCATAGCCCATCTCCGTCCCCACAAACTGCGCCGTCTGTAACGCCCGCTTCAGCGGGCTCGACACAATGACGTCAAACTGCACCTTCATCGCGTTCAGCATCCGCGCCATCAGCATGCACTGATCCTTCCCCTCTTTGATCAGGGCTCGCTTCGTATCCAGGGTTGGGTTGTCGCGCCGCAGTCCGGCATTCGCGTGGCGCATCAGGTAGAGGTTCATAAGTACTTTCTTACAAGATGGTTAGAAAAATTACCCAGTCCAGTTTGAGGCAATTTTAACACGAATGTAACAATTCCTCGCCGCATCCATCCATGTTCTCCGCTTGCTGCCTGGAGGTCATTGCGCACGCCACAGTTCGCCCACCAGCAGGCCGGCGAGCAGCCTCTGCTCCTTGATCCGCGCCCATCCCGCCTCCGCCATGGCTTCACGATACTGGGGCAGCCTCTGCACGCGCAGGCCCGTCAGCACAAAGAACGCCAGGTAAAGCGCCCGCACCAGAGGCCCAGCAACCAGCCATCCAAACCAATTGTCTGGAATCGTAAACTCCGACACCACCCAGACTGCATCGGCGCTCGCTTGCGCGCGAATCCTTCGTGCAAGCTCCGCCACCTCAGCAGTGGTCAGGCAATCCAGAAAGAAATGCGTCGCAATCAGGTCGTAGGCTGAACCCTCCGGCACCCACGCGCGCGCGTCGGCCAGATGCACGCGAACACGCGCCGAACGAAGACCGGCGTTCAATCGCAACTTGTGCAGCATCTCCACACTCGCGTCCACAGCGTCCACCAGCACCAGCGGATTCTCTTCGAGCAAATTTGCCGTGAAGCGCCCATCGCCGTCGCCCAGCACAAGGCCGCTTCTCTGCGTCTTGAGTTCCCGGATGAAGCAACACCGGCAGCGCCACAGCCACGGCCCAAAGGTTAGCTTCTCCATCGGTGCATAGATCCGCGCCACGCGGTTGAAGTTTGGTGGTCGCTTCATCGCAGCAGCCACACCAGCGGCGTTAGCAGCGCCAGGTCAGCGGCCGCGCGCAGCGCTACAGGAGTGAGCCGTGCCCGCTCCTTGTCCAGCAAGGCCAGCAGCATCGCGCCTGCCGACGCAGTCGCCATCAGCACCGCGATTCGCACGTCGCCTTTCCACGCAAGCAGAACGCCGAGGCACAAGCTGACAATCGCCAGCACCGCCGCGGCCTTCCACGGTGCAATGGTTCCGGCGCTTGTCCCCGACTCCCATCGCTCAATCGCGTAACAGTTCAGCCAGGCCAGCGCGGCAAACACAGCCGCGGCGCCCAGCAGTGAAGCCAGCTCCGTCCAGCCAGCCCCCAGCATCCTCAGTCGAGTCAGCGTCGGCAGTGCACAGCCTGCCGTAAAGAGCACTCCAACGAGCAGTTCCTTCGGCAGAGGCTGCCACTTGCGTCTTCCTGGCGCATGAACCCCGGAGAAGTAGACCAGCGCCGCCGCTCCCAGCAGGGCGTTCCGCTCACCAATCGCAATCGGCATCAGAAAAACGATCATCGTCGCCGCGGCCGCTGCCGCGCACGCCGCCAGCGGCGCCAGCACATACCGATTTCTCCAGTGGAAGAAATGCCTTTCGCGCAACGTGTGCCCGGCGCCCCGTCTCAGCCCGCTGCGCGCATCCAGCAGCCGATCGCCAACGTATACCGTCCAGGCTCCCAGCGCCTGCAGCGCTGAAACCCACAGAGGCAGCCGTATCCCGCCCGCCCGCGCAAACGCGAGCGCCCACACCACCGCCACCGTCGGCGCATCCAGGCTCGTGAGGTGCCACAGCCGTAGCGCAGCCGGCGCTTCCATGCGCCGCCCTGCATTCTCGCAAGGTGGGTAGATACAGACCTGTTCGTCGGAATTGGCCAGGGGAAGCGGCACGTCTTCCATTGTAGTGATGGATGCACACAGCATCTCGGCTCGCTGCATGTGAGTCTTGCGTCCCGTCAAACCGGATTAATCCGCTGCGTCGGCCTTGTGCGAGACCCTGCTCGCTGTCTGCCGTGCAGACCCTTTCTGGGGCCGCGGCGCAGGAATCGCATCCAGATCGGTCTTTCCCTCCGCCAGCTTCATCAGAAAGTCCTGCGAGTTGAACGCGGGCGCGCCCTTGTACACGGCAGCCGCACGCACGTAGCTTCCGTCGCCCTGCTGCATCCGCGCCTTCACCGTGTCGGCCAGCAACGCCGGCAGAATCTCATCGTGAATTCTCGCTTTCACTGCCGGATCGCGTACCGGAAAGGCCACCTCGCAGCGCTCAAACAGGTTCCGAGGCATCCAGTCCGCGGAACCTACATAAATCTCGTCGCTCCCGCCATTGGCAAAGTGGAAGATCCGCGAGTGCTCAAGGAATCGCCCCACAATCGACCGCACCCGAATCCGCTCCGATAGCCCCTTCACCCCCGGCCGCAAAATTGACAGCCCACGCACAATCAGGTCGATCTCCACGCCCGCCTGTGAAGCCGCATAGAGGGCATCAATCACGCTCGGCTCCAGCAGCGCATTCATCTTCGCCACAATATGCGCTGGCCGTCCCGCCCGCGCGTGCTCGGCTTCCCGCCGGATCAGCCCGAGAAAGCTCTCCGCCATCGTTAGCGGAGCCACCAGCAGCGGCCGGTAGTCATCCACCTCGGCGTGCGCCGTCAGATAATTGAAGACCATGTGGACGCGTTCCGTAATCTGCGGATCGCTCGTCAGCACGCTCAGGTCCGTGTAAAAGCGCGCCGTCACCGGGTTGTAGTTTCCGGTACCGAGGTGGCAGTAGCGCCGCGTCACGCCGTCCTCGTCGCGCCGCACCAGCAGTGCCAGCTTGCAGTGCGTCTTAAGCCCCACCACGCCGTGAAAGACCTGCACGCCCGCGTCTTCCATGCTGCGCGCCCAGCGGATATTCGACGCCTCATCGAACCGCGCCATCAGCTCCACCACCAGCGTCGCTTCCTTGGTAGCCGCCGCTTCCGTCAGCGCCGTCAGCATTGGCGAGTCGCTGCTCGTGCGGTAGAGCGTCTGCTTCATGCTCACAACTGAAGGGTCCTCCGCACCCTGCTGAATAAAATCCACCACCGAGTCGTACGAGTCATATGGGTGGTGCAGCAGGATGTCATGCAGCCTCAGCTCGTCGAAGATATTGGCCGCCTTGCGGCTCAGATGCAGCGGCTTTGGCGTGAAGGGCGCAAACTTCAGCGCAGGTCTTTCAATATCGCCGTAGAAAAACATCAGCCGCGACAGGTTCATCGGCCCATCGCACTGGTACACCTGGTTCTCGTCGAGTTCAAAGTTCACGCGCAGCCGTTCCACAATCTCAGCATGCGCGCCGGCCTCCACCTCCAGGCGCACCGCATCGCCTTTGCGCCGGTTGTGCAGCTCCACGCGAATCGTCTCCAGCAGCGACCGCGCCTCTTCTTCTTCAAAATAGAGGTTGGAGTTGCGCGTCACACGGAACGCCGCCCGCGCCAGCACTTCGTACCCGCGATACATCCCGGAAAGATTCTGCGCAATCAGATCCTGCAGCAGCAGATAGTCATAGCGGCCATCCTCCGCCGGAAGCCGCACAAACCGGGGCAAAGCCCGCGGCACCGTCACTACGCCCAGAATCGCCGGCCCAGATGTGCGCCGTTTGCGCTTGAGCAGCAGCGCCAGGCACAAGGCCTTATTGAGCACGCGGGGAAAAGGATGCGCCGGATCAATGGCAATCGGCGTCAGAAGCGGGTCCACCTCGCGCACAAAGTAACCTTGCGCATAGACGCGTGCCTCGTCGCTCAGCTCCTCCCACTCCAGCAGCCGGATGCCTTGCTCTTTCAGCTCAGGGAGCAGATGCTCATTCCAGCACTGGTATTGCGCCTTCACAAAGCCGTGGATCTCCGCGGTCAGCGCGGCCAGCGATTCCTCCGGCAACAGCCCGTCGAAGCCCGGTTCACGGTATCCATCTTCGATGCGTTGCAGCAGTCCCGCCTGCCGCACCTCCACATACTCGTCCAGATTCGAGCCGGTAATCGCCAGAAACTTCACACGCTCCAGCAGCGGATTCGTCCGGTCCTCCGCCTCCTCCAGCACGCGCCGGTTGAACTGCATCCACGAGTGATCGCGTCCATTGAAAAGCTTCTGTTTGGGGGTCGTTCTGGCCATTTTCTGGTTGCCGTCCGCCGTGATGCCAAGTCTACCGCGTTTCCCTCCGTCGGGGCAGCGCCCGAACTGCACCCTGCAGAATTCAATCTGCCATTCACAGACCCGCCTTTTGGTGTCCGTTCCGTCCGCATTGCTGTGCTTGATGTCGCGTCAATTGACCCACGCCGCCGAGCGGGTAGACCATAGAGCAGGGAAGTCCCTCCCAAGAGAGAGTCCGTGCGCATGGCAGATAACCCCGCAGCACCGAACGACAGCCTCATTCCGCCCAAGCCCATTCCTGCGGAGGCGCGCGCTTTCGCGTCCCAGGTCAGCGGCCTGCTCGATGGTCTGCCCAAGGATGAGTCCACCGTTCGTCAGTTCCTCGCCGGCCACGACTCCGCGCTCGAGTTCATCGCTGCCGGTCTCTACGGCCTCGCCTCCATGCTCG
>JAGWML010000145.1 GCA_028873155.1 Acidobacteriota bacterium | reverse complement strand
GCGGGCGCCAGGTTGATCGTGATATGCGTCGGCGGAATCAGGTAGCCGGAGTTCTTGATCGCCGCGCGGACGCGGTCGCGACTCTCCCGCACCGCCGCATCCGGCAGCCCCACCGTATGAAAATGATCCTGGTCCGTGACTACGCCGCTGTAGTCAACTTCCACATCAATCAGATTGGCGTCGATTCCGTAGACAGCAGCGCTGAGAGCTTTAAAAAGCATGGAGTGTGTTTGCAGCGAGTCTACCAGACACGCCCATCACCATTCTGTGCGAACACACACCGTTCCATTACCTTCGATTCTTGGGAATCATCCGTGTGCCGGGATACCCCATCCATGAAGTCGCCGTGTGCTCCGTTCATCGCAGGCAGGTGGCCCGCCCATGAGTTTTGCGAGTTCGGCATCGGAATGAACCGGGGTGCCCCATCCATGACGTTCGCGCAGCGGGCGGCATGGGTGGGAAACCACGAACCTCGACACTCCCTCTTTACACCCCACGGAGGATCCCCCGGACGCCATAGATGGGAGGCCGCGAACCTCACGCAGGCCTGCCGCATCCCCATCCCCGTCTTCGCCGCGCCTCTGCAACGCTGTCCACTCCACACCAACCGCGTCTACAATCTCAGTCGTGACGACCAGCCTCTTCGATCTCTACAAACTCGGCGTCGGTCCCTCCAGCTCCCACACCATGGGCCCCATGCGCGCGGCGCACCGTTTCGCATTCAGCCTCGTCGAACACAGCCTGCTCGATCGCGTCGTTCGCGTCCGCGCCGAGCTCTACGGTTCGCTCGCCCTCACCGGCAAAGGTCACGCCACCGACCGCGCCGTCCTCCTCGGCCTCGCCGGTCACGAGCCCGCCACCATCGACCCCGCCGCCATCGAATCCACCGTCCTCGCCATTCGCGCCGCGCACGCGTTGCCCCTCGCCGGCCTGCGCTCCGTTCCCTTCGATGAAATCACTGATCTTGTTTTCGAGCGCGAGATCATGTTTCCGCCCGGCGCGCACACCCAGCACCCCAACGGACTCCGCCTTACCGCATACGACGCCACCGGCGCCATCCTCGACACGCGCACCTACTTCTCCATCGGCGGCGGATTCATCGTCGAGGACGGCATCGACGCCTCAAAAGAAAACCCCGCAGCGCCCGTCCCGTTTCCCTTTCACACCGCAGCGGAACTCCTCGCCACAGCACACGCCAACGAGCTCTCCATCGCCCAGCTCATGCTGGAAAACGAGTGCGCTTTACAGCACGCCGCCGCGCAAGCCGCCAATCGCGCTCCCGTCGAACTCGTCCGCGAAGGCATCGATCGCATCTGGCAAACGATGCAGTTGTGTGTCGAGCGCGGCATCGCCGCCGAAGGCATTCTGCCCGGCGGCCTCAACGTCCGCCGCCGCGCCCATCGCCTCGCCGAGCGCCTGCGTGAGAAAGAAGCCACCGGTCTGCACGGCGATCCGCTCGCCCCGCTCGATTGGGTCACCGTCTACGCCATGGCCGTCAATGAAGAGAACGCCGCGGGCGGTCGTGTCGTCACCGCTCCCACCAACGGCGCCGCAGGCGTCGTTCCCGCCGTCCTTCATTACTACGACCGCTTCGTCCCCGACTCCGACCACGAAGGCATCCTCCGCTTCTTCCTCACATCGGCGGCCATCGGCATCCTCTATAAAGAGAACGCATCCATCAGCGGCGCGGAGGTCGGCTGCCAGGGTGAGGTCGGCGTCGCCTGCTCCATGGCCGCCGGCGGACTCATCGCCGCCCTCGGCGGCACCAACGGACAAATCGAGCACGCCGCCGAGATCGCCATGGAACACAACCTCGGCATGACCTGCGACCCCATCGGCGGCCTCGTCCAGATTCCCTGCAGCGAGCGCAACGCCATGGGCGCGGCCAAAGCCGTCCACGCCGCGCGCATCGCCATGAGCGAGTCCGAAGAGCACAAGGTCTCCCTCGATCAGGTCATCCGCACCATGTATCTCACCGGCCTCGACATGCAATCGCGGTATAAAGAGACAAGCCTCGCCGGTCTCGCGCTCAACGTCATCGCCTGTTGAGCATGCGGCCGCGCCGCCTCCATCGTTCCTCTGCGCCTGAGATCAAAATGGAACCAACCCTCGACGAGAACAACCCGCAAGCGCCTCTTGAGCCCCTCGCAGACCCTCCCGTCGCCGAGTCGCGCACCACCCACGCTCTTGCGCCCGCCTGGCACACCATCGTTCTCATCCTCATCGTCGCCGCCATCTCCATCGCCGGCTCCGTCCGAGTCGCTCAGCCGCAGCCCGTTCACAACCGCTACGCCACCTATGCCGCCACCGGTGGAATGGAACTTCTCATGCTCGCCTGGGTCGCATGGGGCCTCCGCATGCGGCGCGTTCCCCTGCGCACACTCTTCGGTCATCTCCCTTCCGGTGCGCGTGCTTTCTTTGCTGACTTCGGCGTCGCGCTCGTCTTCTGGCTCGGCGCGCTCTTCGTCCTCGGCACCCTTGGCATGATGTGGTCCGGCATTGAGACGCTGGTCACGCACGGCGCTGTCCCCTGGCACGCAGGCGGCGCGCCGCTCACGCCCGCGCGCAGTGAGGCCTCTCGCGCGCTCATGCAGGTCGCGCCCTCCAACCTGCGCGAAGGCGCCGCATGGGCGCTCCTCTGCCTGCTCGTCGGCATCGTTGAAGAGTCCGTCTTTCGCGGCTACTTCCAGGGCCAGTTCACCGCGTGGGCGCGCGGCAATGTCGCCGCCGGTGTCGCGTTCTCCGCTCTGCTCTTTGGCGCAGCGCATGGATATCAAGGCCTGCGCAGCATCGTTCTGCTTGTCGTATTCGGAGCGTTGTTCAGCTTGCTCTCACTCTTTCGCCGCAGTTTGCGCCCCTGCATCTTCGCGCACGCGTGGCACGATCTCATCGCGGGAATCGCTCTCGGCATCATGCGACTGCATCATCTTCTGTGACTCTTCACTGCATCGCGCTCGCATTGCGAAAATAATTGTTGCCACTTTTTCCACTCTCCGTGCGTTTTTTTCTTGACACTGAGCATTCGTGAATCTATACATTCCTCAACTGCAATTCACGTTGCAGCATCGATGCAACCCATCGAAAAGGGAGAATAGGCAAATGGCAACCAAGAAAGCAGCCAAGAAGGCACCCGCGAAGAAGGCCGCGAAGAAAGCCGCGAAGAAGAAGTAACGGGTCAACCAACCAAAAGGCAGCACTTCGGGGGACGCTTCCAGCGTCCCCCGAAGTGTTTTTGCGCCCTGTGTCCGGCAACACCGCAAACCCGCTGTTCATGCGGGTAAACTGAACATCAGTTGTTTTACACGGATTGCCTGCCATGACACGACGCCGCTGGATCGCCGAACACTGGGACGAAGCTACCGCCACCATCACCGGAGCGCAGGCCGAGCATCTCGCGCGTGTCCTTCGTGCTCAACCCGGCGTTGAAGCCGACGTCGTCGCCGGCGGTCACGTCTTTCATGCCGAGGTCGCGGCCGTCTCTCCCGACGAGGTCCGCTTCAATCTCATCGCTGAAGTCGAAGCCGATCCCGCCCTGCCCATAACTTTGGTCATGGCGGTCTACAAGTTCGATCACATGGAGTGGGCCATCGAGAAAGCCACCGAGCTCGGCGTCTCCGCCATCGCTCCCGCCATCGCGCGTCGCACTGAGAAGCATCTCGCGCAGGCCGCAACCAAACGCGCCGAGCGCTGGCGTCGCATTGCACATGAATCCGCGCAGCAATGTCGCCGCTCCGACGTTCCCGTCATTCATGATCCACAGCCGCTCAACGTCCTCGTCGCGGCGCCGCCCACCGCCGTGCGCCTCGTCCTCGCCGAGCAGGAGCGCTCCACCACTCTGCGCAATGCCCTCGAACAGACCATGGAATCCAGCGCGGATGAGATGCCGTCCTTCCATCTCGCCATTGGGCCTGAGGGCGGATGGGCCCCGAATGAAGAGGCGCTCTTTGACGCCAACGGATGGCGCGCCGTCTCGCTCGGCCCGCGCATCCTCCGCGCAGAAACCGCCGCCATCGCGGCCCTGTCCATCGTCGCTTCGTTTTTGGAATGAGGCTCGCCGACCACGGGCGCCCGCGGCCTAGAGCGAGACGCCCCGCTTCCACGGAATGAAGTCGTTCTGCCCCAGCAGCTCCGCCTTCGTATGCCGCTCGCCACTCGCCACTTCAATGCACAACTCCATCAGCCTGCCCGCGCACTCCGGAATCGTCGTCTCCCCCGTCACAATCCCGCCCGCGTCAAAGTCGATGATGTCGTCCATCCGCGCCGCCAGCGCCGAGTTCGTTGCAATCTTCACCACCGGCGCAATCGGATTCCCCGTCGGCGTTCCCAGCCCGGTCGTGAAGAGCACCAGGCTTGCGCCCGCGCCTGTCTGCGCCGTCACTGCTTCCACATCGTTGCCCGGCGTGCACAGCAGGTTCAGCCCCGGCGTCGTTGCATACTCGGGAAAATCCAGCACGTCCTTCACCGGCGCCACGCCGCCCTTGCGCGCCGCGCCGGCGGACTTGATCGCATCCGTAATCAGACCGTCCTCAATATTTCCCGGCGACGGATTCATCTCAAAGCCCGAATGCACCGCCCGCGCTCGCGCCGCATACGCCTGCATCAGTTCATAGAACCTCTGCGCCAGCGCATCCGTCGCGCACCGGTTGATCAGCTCCTGCTCCACGCCATGCAGCTCAGGAAATTCGCTCAGCAGCGTCGTGCCGCCCAGCTCACCCAGAATGTCCGACAAATATCCGATCATCGGATTCGCCGAGATTCCGCTGAACCCATCCGACCCTCCGCACTTCAATCCCACCGTCAGCGCGGCCAGCGGAGCCACCGCGCGCCGCGCGCCATCTGCCTTTTCCAGCGCGGCAAAAGTTTCATTCAGCGCGCGCGCCATCAGCACGCTCTCGCGTCCGGTCTTCTGCTGGTCGAAAACCAGCACCGGCTTCGTCCTCTTGGGATCGCGCCTTTCCAGTTCCTCCATCAGCATTGAAGCCTGCGCATTCTGGCAGCCCAGGCTCAGCACTGTCGCGCCCGCCACGTTGGGGTGATGAATGTATCCGGCCAGCAGCCCGCACAGCGCCCGCGCATCCTCTCGCGTTCCGCCGCAACCGCCCTGGTGCGTCAAAAACCGTATCCCGTCCAGATGCTGAAACACGCGCTCTTCCCGCGCCGGCTTCGCTTCTTCCGCGCCGTTGCCCGCGCGCCGCGCCACCAGTCCCCGCACATGCTGGCGATAGCTGCTCCGCTCGCTTCCATATCCCAGCTCTTCCTCCAGGGCATCCCGCATCTGTTCCACGTTGCGGTTTTCACAGAAGACCAGCGGCAGCACCAGCCAGTAGTTGCGCGTGCCCACCTGCCCATTCGCGCGGTGGTAGCCCATGAAAGTGCGTCCCGCCCACGACGAAGCATCCGGCAGGTGATACGTTGCCGGGTGTCGCGTCGCCGTGTAGGCCTCCGTGCGATGCCGCACATTCCGCTGCGTCAGTCGCGACCCGCGCGCAATCGGCGCCGTCGCTTCGCCTACCACCATGCCGTACATGCGGATCACATCGCCCGGCTTGAGTTCCGCCAGCGCCACCTTGTGCTTCGCAGGAACCGCCTCTGCCACGCGCACCGTCGACGCGCCGTACGTCACTTCACTGCCCGCAGTCAGCGGCGTCAGCGCCACCACCACGTTATCCCGGGGATCGATCTGCAGTACGCTCTCCGCCATCGTGCTCCTTCTGGAACGCGCCTACGGTGGTCTTACCACCCTTGCCAGCATACAACCTCACATCGCTGCCTCGGCCACGCCGTTCTCGCGTGCGATCCATGCCCCGCCGTATCATCAACTTTTCGTTCCTTTATTTTTCTTCCGTCGCAGGAGACGCCCGCATGAAAGCCCTTGTTCTTGAAGCGCCCGGTCAGGCCGACATCCACTCCATTCCAGAACCCGCTTCCGCCACCGGCGACGACATCCTCCTCCGCGTCCACAAGGTCGGCCTCTGCGGCAGCGATCTCAACTCATACCGTGGCCGCAATCCGCTCATCACCTTCCCGCGCATTCCCGGCCACGAAGTCGCAGCCACGGTCGTCGAGCCGAATCCCGCTCACCCCCAGTGGGCCGCGGGCATGGAAGTCACCCTCTCGCCTTACTCCAACTGCGGCAACTGCCCCGCCTGCCTGCGCGGCCGCGCCAACGCCTGCCAGTTCAACCAGACCCTCGGCGTCCAGCGCGACGGCGCGCTCACCGAATACATCACCGCGCCCGCCTCGCGCCTCTACAGCGCCAGCCTCAGCCTCAAGGAACTCTGCCTCGTCGAGCCGCTCACCGTCGGCTTCCACGCCGCTGCGCGTGGCCGCGTCGCCCCAGAGGAGATCGTCGCCATCATCGGCTGCGGCGGCGTCGGCCTCGGCGCAGTCGCCGGTGCAGCCTTTCGCGGAGCCACTGTCATCGGTGTCGACCTCGACGATGCCAAGCTCGCCACCGCGCAAAAAGCCGGAGCCGTCTACCTCATCAACACCGCCCGCGAAGATCTCCACGCCCGCCTCGCCGAGCTCACCGGCGGCCGCGGTCCCGACGTCATCATTGAAGCCATCGGCCTTCCGCAGACCTTTCGTGCCGCCGTCGAAGAGGTCGCCTTCACCGGCCGCGTCGTCTACATTGGCTACGCCAAAGAACACGTCGCCTATGAAACACGCCTCTTCGTCCAGAAGGAACTCGACATCCTCGGCTCGCGCAACGCGCAGCCTGAAGACTTCCGCGCCGTCATCCGCATGCTGGAGGAGCGCCGCTTCCCCGTTGAAGACGCCGTCACACACACCGTCCCTATCGCAGAGGCGCCCGCCATCTTCGCTGCATGGGACAGCGACCCCGCCCGCTTCACCAAAATCATGATCGACGTCAGCTAAGGAATCTCACGCGCCATCCATCCGGGTGGCCCACTCAACCCGGCTCTGCTTTTCCCAGCCACAGAATTGGCTGCCCCATTCATGGCGTCTGCCGGGTGCCCCCGGTCTCGCTTTTGAGACCGGGGAATTCACGCCGGGTGCCCCCGGTCCCTCGCAGTTGGGGACCGGGGATGGAAGCCTCTATCTCCACCAGAGATGGATTCCCCAGTGGCGTATCCTCGTACTGAATGAACGGCAAGCGCATCCGTCATCACCAAACGGGGGAGTTTCACTTCCTTACCTTCAGTTGTTATAGGCGTCGGGCCTCCTTATCTCCGCCCGCGGCCATGGAACTTTTTGAAGACGCGCTGGAGCGCGTTCGCCTGCGTTATCTGTTTGCGGCCGCCGGCTATGTCGTGATGCCGGAGCATGTGCATCTTCTGGTCAATGAGCCCAGGCGCGCGCTTTTATCCAAGGCGATTCAGGCCCTGAAGCTTTCCGTCTCAATGCGGAGCCGGGAAAGGCCCTTCTGGCAGGCGCACGATTATGATTTCAATGTCTCCGGGCACGAGAAGTTTGTGGAGAAGCTACGCTACATTCATCGCAATCCTGTGCGGCGTGGACTCACGGAGAAGCCAGAGGATTGGAAGGGTTCGAGCTTCCGTCACTATCAAACGGGTATGCGCGGAACCGTGGAAATCGAATCGGAATGGACAGCCCGTGAGCGAGGCTGGCAACTGCCCGAGTGGATGCGTTACCGGCAGCTCGGCTCTTCCTCCCCGGTCCCCAACGGCGAGGGACCGGGGGCACCCTCAACTGAATGAAATCTCTCACTAGAGATCGGGGCCACCCGCCCGTGATGACGCCAATAAAGGAGTTCACGATGCGGACTAGTCTTCCACTTGCAGCTTTGGGATTTATTGCTTTTCTAGG
>JAGWML010000318.1 GCA_028873155.1 Acidobacteriota bacterium | reverse complement strand
CTTCCTGACCCCCAAATGCTCATTTTTTGAGCGATTCGCAACCATGGACACCGCCTGGTTCTTCAAAAAGGCCACTTCTTCAGCGCTTCCTTAGCGCACCGATCCGTTTGCTTGCATTCTTCCCTTCAAACGGTAGTTCTGGATCGGCGACTCCGAATCCCTCGGCGCGGCGAACCAGACTTTGGGTGGAAATTGTCACGCCGGCCAACTGTGCCTCCTCTACGAGGAGGCAAAGAAAATAGATGTCGTGGGTGAACACGACGACCTGCCGGTGCGCGGCTTCGGTGACCAGACGCTTCGCCACACGCTCCCGCCTGAGATGATCGAGTGAAGATACGGGGTCGTCGAACAAAACGCCTCCTTTGCCTTTGCTCAATCCGACTTCAGCCAAAAAAGAACCGATCGCCACGGCACGTTGTTCCCCTTCGCTCAGGATGTCGCTCGGGCTGCGGCTTTGTGGCAGTTCCAATTTCAATTTGTGCAAAGCCTTGCCCCTGTCGGCACGACTCTGGAGCGAGACGCTCAACGTACCGACACCCAACGCCTTGAACTCGCGATTGAGCGTCTCAGCCAGTTCCTTGGACACGACCTTTTCGGCTATCTCAGATGCTTTCAGCGAGATGGCGTTGGTCTTGACGGCGGAGAGGCACCGCCCGAGTTTCGCCTGATGACTGAGCCGGCCGACAGCCGTCATCACGGCATCCCTGACTTGGCTCAGCCTGACTCGCGCATCGAGTTCCGCGAACTGCTTCTGGAGTGTCGCGCGAGCCTTCTCGTCCGATGCCTTCTCCAAGGTTTCGGCCTCGGCGTTTAGCTTGTCAGCCAGCGATTGAAGTCGTGCTGCCGGATTCACTAAGGCATGAGCGACATCCTCCCACTGATGTGATAGTACCGCCGCCTTGATGGCTTCCTGGCGAGCCGCGAGCAATGGCTCGAACGCCTTGGTATCCGCAGCCAGTTGCGGATCTAGGGTTTCAATCTCGCCGTAAGTTACATCGTCGAGGTTCAACGTCAGATTCTGCGCGATAAATGGCCTGTATTCTGCATACAGTGCGGTACGCCGTGCCTGTGAGGTTTTCTCCGCTTCCTGCTGGATGAACGCCTCAAAACGCAGCAAGCGAGCGGCGCCCTCGGCGAGAGGTTGCTGGCATAGTGGACAAGGCGTATCTGCGCCCAAGTCGGGGAACACTTTACCGGGGTGCGATTCAACGGCAAATTTGCGGGCAGCGTCAAACAGCTCGCGCCAGACTTCGCCGCCGGTACCGGGCAGTAAGTTTTCGCCCTCTTTGAATTCCTTGGCTGCGAGAGTGGCCGCCGCCTGCGCAGTGCGATAGCTGTCCGCCAAGCTGCGGAGTTTGGTGACGACGGATTGGTCCACCAGCGCGCCTTTGCCAGAAGCACTTGTC
>JAGWML010000144.1 GCA_028873155.1 Acidobacteriota bacterium | reverse complement strand
GCACCGCATCGGCAAATCCCAGCGTCCCCGCCGCCACATGCGCCGACCACTCGCCCAGCGAGTGCCCCGCCGCCAGCGCCGGCGTCACGCCCTGCTCGGCCAGCACGCGCAGCGCCGCCACGCTCACCGTCAAAATCGCCGGCTGCGTGTTCTCCGTCAGCCGCAGTTCATCCTCCGGCCCTTCAAAGCACAGCCGCGACAGCGCAAACCCGCACGCCTCATCGGCCTCGGCAAAGGTGGCCTTCGCCACAGCGAAACGCTCGGCCAGCTCGCGGCCCATCCCTACGGTCTGCGAGCCCTGCCCCGGAAACAGAAATGCAATCTTTGTGCTCATGTCCTCATGGATTGTAGCGGATGGAAGCGGGCCTCCGAGATACACGGAACACCGCAAGGATAAAGGCTAATTCCACCGGCTCTTGTCTTCGTGGTCCTCGTCGATCTGCCGGCCCTGCCCGTCAAAGCGCACCGTGCGCCCCTGCTTGCGCATGTACACCTCAAACTTTCGCGCCGCCCGGCGCCGCTTCCACCGGTAGTAACTGTTGCGCAGCCCATACCAGCGCTCACTCATCGCAAAGCTCAGTCCGCGCCGCGCCGCCGTCCGCAGATAGATCCACCCGGCCAGCGCGCCTCCCAGTTGCGCAAAGGCGTACATGCGCTGCGAGCTGAAGAGCATCGCAATCGCGACCAGCCCGTAAATGATGGCCATGTACCGCGCCTTGATGCCGATCGTGAAGAAGAGCAGAAACTCCGTCTCGCCGTAGAGCACGCCAATCGCAACCAGCATGCCGAAGATGCCGCCGAAGCACCCATACAGCGGCACCGGAATCACCGGCAGCCCAAAGGCCACGCTTGCGCCGTACAGGAGCGCCCCCGCAGCCGCTGTGCCCAGCACGGAGACCCCGTAGAGCCCCATCACCCAGCCATCAGCGTGCATCGCCTCAAGGAAGCCCGCCAGGAACCACAGTGACAGCAGCTCAAAGAGCGTACCCATCAGCCCAAAGTGAACCAGGCTGTAGGTCAGCGGCTGCCACAGCCAGCCATGCAGAAAAGCCTCCGGCGAGAACGCCAGCAGGTCCACAAGGCTTCTGGCCACCGCAGGGGTCACGGCTCCCAGCACAATCAAGGCGAAGTACGCTGCCAGATTCACAAGAATCAGCCGCCGCGTCGCGCCGCGGAAGTCAGGAAAAGCGAACGGTGTCGAGCCGAGCCTTCGCATCGTCCTTCAAGGTTACCCCTTTGCCGCAGCCCATGTCATTGCGGCCGCAGCCTGCAAAGTCGCTCTTCGTTGCTCCGCCTCCAGCGCACCGCCCCCATACCGCTGCGGTTGTTCGCCTTGCGTCGGGTCGTCTCCGAGTCTGGAAAGCCTGCCCCTCGCCACCAAACCAACCGGCGCTTCATTCGTCTCTTGGATGTGCGCTTGTGCATGGAAGGGATGCCGCCGCACGACCGGACGGAAAAAGGATTGAGGGGTCATCGTGGGAATATTCCACTTCCTGCGCTCTATGTACTAGAGACGTGAGTTGTGGCCTCTTGACCTTGGGGCGGTGCCTCCCTAAAGCTAGAGGAGTCAAACCGCGTGGCGCCGTCATCCTACAATATGGGTTACGCAACGTCGCAAACAGAAGGAAGGAGAGGAGGCTGCCATGCCCAGCTGCCCTGAGTGCGAGAATAATCTGGACATCGAAGTCGATGAGGTTGAGGAAGGCGACGTAGTCGCCTGTGAAGAGTGCGGAACCGAATTCGAGATCGTAGGCGTCGAGCCTCTCGAGCTGTCGCGCGTCGAAGACGACTACGATGAAGAAGAGAACGAACTGTTCGAGAAAGAAGAGGAGGACGAGTGAAGCGCTTCCGCTTAACCATGGCGGCCGGGGTTGTCTTTGCGGCTCTTGCTGTGGGCGCAGTCCCGGTTGTCTCCACCAGCATGCAGCCTTCTGCCGCGGCCCAGAATCTTGGCCAGCGCAGCGTCACGGGCAGCGTGGTTGATGCCGGATCCAATCCCGTGAATGCCGCCACGGTCTTCCTGAAGAACCAGAAGACCAAGGCGATTCGCAGCTACACATCCACCGCCGACGGACGCTTTCACTTCGCTCAGGTCAACATGGCAGAGGACTACGATCTCTGGGCTGAAAAAGACGGAAAGAAGACCGCCGTCAAAACCGTCAGCTCCTGGGATGCACGCAAGGAATTTGAAACCGAATTGAAGATGAAATAGAATCCGCTGTTTTCGCAGCGCCCCATCACCGCGTCTGTCTCTGCGGCAGGCGCGGTTTTCTTATGCGTCCAGCTTCTTCGTCACCAGCTCGTTCAGCAGTGCCGGATTCGCCTGACCCTTCATCGCCTTCATCACCTGGCCCACAAAGAATCCCGCCACAGTCTTCTTGCCTGCGCGATACTGCTCCACCTGCTTCGGGTTCGCGGCAATCACCTCGTCGATGGCCTTTTCAATCGCCCCGGCATCGCTGATCTGTTGCGGCTTCTCGCGCTCATACACAGCAGGGAAGTCCTCGCCCTTTTCAAAGCAGATGTCGAGTAGTTGCTTCAATTGCTTCGAGCTGATCGCGTTCTCGTCCAGCAGGTCGGCCGCCATCACCACGCCCGCCATCGACACCGGCGACTGTTCCTGCTCCAGCCCCAGCGCCTTCAACCGTCCGCCCAGCTCGCTCAGCAGCAGGTTCGCCACGCGCCGCGGGCTCTTCGCCGTCTTGGCCGCAGCCTCAAACCGATCCGCAAACTCGCGCGAGACCGTCAGGGCGTGCGCGTCCTTCTCGTTCAGCTCATACGCGGCAATCATGCGCGCCCGCCGCGCCTCCGGCAATTCCGGAAGCTTTCTCTTCGCCTCGGCCAGAAGCTCCGGGGACACAATCAAAGCCGGCAAATCCGGCTCCGGAAAGTACCGGTAATCGTGCGCCTGCTCCTTCGATCGCATCGAGTAGGTGCGGCCCTCGCCGGCATTCCAGAGCCGCGTCTCCTGCACAATGCGCCCGCCGGACTCGATGACTTCGATTTGCCGCTCGATCTCATACTCCAGTGCGGCGCGGATAAAGCGGAAGCTGTTCACGTTCTTTACTTCCACCTTGGCGCCAAACTTCTCCTGCCCGCGCGGCCGCACGCTCACGTTCGCGTCGCAGCGCAGCGAACCCTCTTCCATGTTGCAGTCGGAGACGCCCGTGTACAGCAAAATCTCCTTCAGCCGCGTCAGGTACTCAAACGCCTCATCCGGCGTGCGAATGTCGGGCTCGCTCACAATCTCCGCCAGCGGCGTGCCGCAGCGGTTCAGGTCCAGATACGTGCGCGTCGCTGAGTCCGCAAAGCCGTCGTGCAGGCTCTTGCCCGCATCCTCTTCCATGTGCAACCGCGTAATCCCGATGCGCTTCATCGTCCCATCGGCTGTCGGCACGTCAATCCATCCGTGCTCGGCGATGGGCTTGTCGAACTGCGAAATCTGGTAGCCCTTCGGCAGGTCGGGATAGAAGTAGTTTTTCCGCGCAAAAATCGAGCGCTCCCGCACCTGACAGTTCAGCGCGAGCGAAGCGAGCGTGGCATACTCCACGGCCTTCGCATTCAGCACCGGCAGCGCCCCCGGCAACCCCAGACACACCGGGCATACATTCGTGTTCGGCGCCGAGCCAAACTGGTTGGCGCAGCCGCAAAAAGCCTTCGTGGCCGTCAGCAACTGCACGTGCACTTCAAGCCCGATCACGGGCTCATACTTGACCATCAAATCGCTGGAAAGCGCGGTGGCGGGCATACCTGCATTCTAGCGTGAAGGGCAGGGAACTCATCGCTCCCCGCCCTCTTGGTTGCTGCGCTTCGCTTCTGTCGGCTGCGTCCTACTTCTCCGGGTCCGCCGCCGTGAAAGCCGAGCAGCAGGGCTTCTCCGTCGCGTGGAAGTTCATCAGTTCCAGCCGGATCTCATCCGGGTCGTACAGGTTGAACTGCCACTTGCCGTCCTTGCCGATCTTCGGCTCCTTGTCGTGCATGCCCGTCAGCCGGTTGCTAGCTTCCAGCTTCTTGTACGCATCCGGCACGGAGACCACGCCAATCGACAGATGATCCAGCACGCCCAGCGCGTGCAGCGTCATGTTCGCCGGAATCCCCGAGCCCGACGGCCCGCTCGTCAGCATGTACTCCAGCCAGTCGTGCCCGTTCGGCGCCTGCTGGCTCACCCAGTCCAGTTTGCCCTCCTGCATCCCGCCAAACCAGTACGGCCTGAAGCCCAGCAGGTCGCGGTAGAACGTGTCCTCTGCCGCGCGGCTGTGTACCATGAACCCGACGTGGATGATGTGCGTCCCAACCGCGCTCGGCGCGTTCGGAGCCTTCGCGTGCGCCGCCGGCTGCACAAACTCTACCTTGTTCTGCTCCGGGTCCAGCACCTCAAACCACTGGCTGCCATCCGAGCCCTTCGTCACCGCCGCCGGAGTCTTCCACCCCTTCGCGACAAGGTATTTGCGCATCCCCTCCGCGCTCGTCACATTCCACGCCGTGTGATCCAGCCGGTTGATGCCCGCGCCCGCTGGCAGCGGCAGCACCTCCACAAACTGCGTTGCGCTCAGCGCATAGCGCACGCCCGCCGGGTTCTCCGGGTCCGCCTCCTTCGCCGCGCCGATGATGTCGCGATAGTAGTGCTCCGTGGCCGCCGCATTTGATGTGTACTCGGCCAGGTGAGAGATTCCCGTAATCTCGGGTCGCGTGGGAGGAGCCTCCGCGGCAGCGGCCAGCGTAAGCGCGGAGAGAAACAGAGCAGTCGACAATTTCCAAGACATCCGGCACCTCAAAGTCATTCGAGCGATAACAATAAAACGATTTGCTATGCCATGTAAACAAGCATTCGACTGGCCGAGCCGTTGCCCTCTGCGCCACCCGCTCCGCTGATAAACTGAAAGTGCATGATCCTGCCGTTTGTCCGCGAAATCTTCGCGGAGCTGGAGCATTCCACCGCATTCGATCGCGTACAGAGGCACCTCAGCCTTGGTACGGGGCGTCGTCGTGTCTCCGGCTTGACCGCGACGGCCCGTTCCCTCTATCTCCCGCTTATGGCGCGCGCCGCTCATCGGCCGGTCATCGTCGTTGTTGCCGACAACAAAGCCGCCGAGGCTCTCGAACTCTCCCTGCGCGTCTGCTGCGAACTCACTGGCGCCATCGACCCCGCGCGGGTCGTGCGCCTGCCCGCGCACGACGTGCTGCCGTTTGAGCATCTCTCCCCGCACCCTGAGGTACAAGAAAAGCGCGCCGCCGCCCTCTGGAAGCTCGCTACCGGCGCCGTCTCCATCCTCATCGCGCCCGCCGAGGCCGCCGCCATGCGCCTCTTCGACCGCGACTACTACGCCAGCCTTGCCGTCACATTGCGCCGTGGCGAAGAGATCGACATCGAAGTTCTCACCGCCCACCTGACCAGCGTCGGCTACACGCAGATGGACCTCGTCGAGATGCCCGGCCAGTTCACGCGCCGCGGCGGCATCCTCGACGTCTACTCGCCCGAGGCCGACCGCCCCATCCGCATCGAGCTCTTCGGCGACGAGATCGAAACCATCCGCAAATTCGACCCCGAAACGCAGCGCTCGCAGGCCGGTCTTGACGAAGCGCAACTCCTGCCGCTTACCGAAACTCCTGTCACCGAACGCCTTCTTGCCGCCGTCAACGCCCGCCTCAGCCGCCAGCGCATCCACATCGGCGAAGACAAGGCCGAACAGGACGAGGCAGAACAAGACGAGGCCGGAGAAGACAGAGATGAAGTCGACGAACTCATCGCCGAGGCCGAAGCCGGCAGCGGCGTCAGTGTCTTTCCCGGCTGGGAGTTCTTCAGTTGCGTTGCCGGGGCGGAGAGCCACCTGCTCAATCTCTTGCCGCGCTGCTTCCTCTTCGTTGAAGAGCCCGCCATGGTGCGCAATCAGGTCGAGCGTTGGTGGAATAAGGTCGAGCAGCGCCATGAGCGCTCCGGCATCGGCTCGCTCATCCGGCCTGAAGATATCTACCTCCGCCCCGAAGTCCTCATCGGTTTTCTCGAGTCGCATCCCGGCCTCGACCTCGACCAGCTCGGCGTTGTCGATGTGCTGGATGAAGATTCCACCCTCGGCGAAATCGCTTTCAGCTCACGCCCCACGCTGCGCTTCCACGGTTCTATTCCCGCGCTCATCGAGCAGCTCCGCAGCCTCATGGCCTCTGACCAGCGCATCGTGCTCGCCGCGCCCACGCAGGGCGATGTCGAGCGAATGGCCACCGTGCTGCGCGAGTATCACGTGCCCTATCGCCTCGGCAGCCGCGTCATGCACCACGGCGCAGAGACTGTCCTCGAAGAGGCCAGCTATCTCGCCGGCGATCTGCGCGTGCCCGTTATCGTGCGTGCTCAGCTTGCCTCCGGCGTCAGCTTCCCCAACTCCAACGTCATCCTCTTCGGCGCCAACGACCTCTCCGACGAAGCCGACATCATGGCCCGGCCAGAGCCCAGGCGCTCCAAGACCGCCGCCTTCGTCTCCGACTTCCGCGACCTGACCATCGGCGACTACGTCGTACACATCGAACACGGCATCGCGCAGTACCAGGGCCTCAAAGAGATTGTGCAGGACGGCCTCTCTATCGAATTCATGATTCTCGAATTCGCCGAGCAGGCCAAGCTCTACGTCCCGCTCACGCGTCTCGATCTCATCCAGAAATACCGCTCCACCGACGCCGGACCCGCGCCCGTGCTCAACAAGCTCGGCTCGCAGCAGTGGACCAAGACCAAGGCGCGCGTGCGCAAGGCCATGCAGGACATGGCCGGCGAGCTGCTCAAGCTCTACGCCGAGCGCCACACCGCGCAGGGCACCGCATTCACCCCCGACAACGAATTTCAGAAGGAATTTGAAGACTCCTTCGACTACAACGAGACCGACGATCAGCTCACCGCCATCCAGGCCATCAAGCAGGACATGGAATCCACCACGCCCATGGACCGCCTGCTCTGCGGAGACGTCGGTTACGGCAAGACCGAAGTCGCCATGCGCGCCGCCTTCAAGGCGGTGCAGGATGGCAAGCAGGTCGCCGTCCTCACACCCACCACGGTGCTCAGTTTCCAGCACTTTGAGACCTTCAAGAAGCGCTTCGCCAACTTCCCCATCAAGATCGAAATGATCTCGCGCTTCCGCACCGCCAAAGAGCAGAAGCAGATCGTCGAGCAGGTTGAACACGGCAAGGTGGACATCCTCATCGGCACGCACCGCCTGCTCTCCAAAGACATCAAGTTCCAGGATCTTGGTCTGCTGGTCGTCGATGAAGAGCAACGCTTCGGCGTGCGCCACAAGGAGCGCCTCAAGCAACTCCGCAAAGAGATTGACGTGCTCGCCATGAGTGCCACGCCCATTCCGCGCACTCTGCACATGTCGCTCGTTGGCCTGCGCGACATGTCCGTCATCGAGACACCACCCAAAGACCGCATGGCCATCCAGACAGTTGTCGCCAAATTCGACGAAAAGCTCATGCGCTCCGCGGTCGAACTCGAACTCGAACGCGGCGGACAGGTCTACTTCGTCCACAATCGCGTCGAGTCCATTTACGAAATCGCCGCGCGCATTCAGGAGCTCGTTCCCGTGGCGCGCGTCGCCGTCGGCCACGGCCAGATGAGTGAAGGCGATCTCGAAAAGGTCATGCTCGCCTTCATGCACCATGAGTTCGATGTGCTCGTCGCCACCACCATCATCGAAAACGGTCTCGACATCCCGCTCGCCAACACCATCCTCATCAACCGTGCCGACCGCCACGGCCTCAGCGAGCTCTATCAGCTTCGCGGCCGCGTCGGCCGCTCCAATCGCCGCGCCTATGCCTATCTGCTCATTCCCGGCGAAAAGGAGCTC
>JAGWML010000143.1 GCA_028873155.1 Acidobacteriota bacterium | reverse complement strand
GTTGACCGCCGACGAGATTGAGTTCGGACAGAGTGCGCTCTAAGACAGGGTGCGCCGGCGCTCAGTCAGGAAAGGAGAAAGCGGGATGACAGCGAGTGTGGATACACGATCCAGTCTGCAGGTGGAGCGCTACCTCGACGTGGCCGCCGGCGAAGCCCGCCTGGCGACGGCCAACATGGCCAATATCGACACGCCCGGCTATCAGGCGCAGGGGATGGACTTCGCCAGGGAGATGCGCGCTGCGCTCGACGGCGTCGATGCAGGGGCTCTCTCCGCCTCAGTCAAACCTCGCCCCGAAGACGGGCTGATCGCGCGCCCCGATGGGAACAACGTCTCGATGGACCGGGAAAGCCTGAACCTGGCCGAAGCGCAGTTGCACTTCAAAACCGGCGTTGCGCTGCTTCGCCAGCAGTATCAGATGGTGCTGGATGCCATTCACGCCGACAAGTAGCCGCGGTAGCGGAGAAGGAGACCGAGGACGATGAATCTCTTTGGCATGATGGAGACCTCCGGATCGGCGATGCAGGCCGAGCGCGTGCGCGCCGAGGTGGTGGCGGCGAACATGGCCAACGCGGAGACAACGCGCACGGCGTCGGGAACGCCGTATCACCGGCAGATGGTCGTCTTTGCCGCCAATCCCGGCGAGAGCGGCTTCGCCCAGTCGCTGGCACATGCAGCAGACGATCTGCAGCCGGCCGGCGTATCCACCGGAGTCCATGTGGCCCAGGTCGTCGAAGACCCCGCGGCGCCGTTGAAGCGCTATGACCCAGGCCACCCGGATGCAGGCCCCGACGGCTACGTGGCCTACCCGGACATCAATCCGCTGACGGAGATGGTGGACCTGATGGGCGCAACCCGCGCCTACGGGTTGAACGGGTCGGCTGTGCAGGCGGAGAAGGGAATGATCGCCTCCGCGCTGGAGATTGCCAAGGCCTGACGCCGTCGCAGCGGGCAACGATGACCGATCATTCGCCGGACGAGGTGAGGAAGGAGAACAAATGCAGGGAGCAATCAGTGCGATCCACGCGGTCGGCACGATGGTCAAGGGCAGCACGGGGTTGGGAGAGGTCGCTTCGAGCGGAGCGGGTGGCCAGGCCGCGCCATTCAGCGGCCTGTTTCGTGATGCTGTGGGCGAGGTGCAGACGCTCGAGGACCAGGCGCACACGGCCGTCGAGGGTCTGATGACAGGGTCCGGCGTTGACGTCCATCAGGCGATGATCGCCACTCAGAAGGCGGAGATGGCGTTTGAGCTGGCGCTTTCAGTGCGGAACAAGGCAGTGCAGGCGTATCAGCAGGTCATGAGCATGCAGTTCTAGGAATCGCAAAGGAAAGCGGCGCGCAGGAACCATGGCAGTGACAGGAACACAGATCGACACGCAGGCAGCAGGGGCGATTCCGGTCACGCCGGCGGACCAGCTCTCCGCGCTGTGGGGGCGAGCCCGGGTCCGGTGGGCGTCCTTGTCCACAGTCCAGCGGAACCGCACGCTTGCGGCAGTCATCCTGCTTGGCGCGGTTCTCGGCGGTCTTGCCTGGATGAGCCTGCGCACGGACTGGCGCACGCTGTATGCCGGAATGGAGCCGGACGACGCGCGCCAGACCGGCATGACGCTGACCCAGGCGCAGATTCCCTTCGATGTCGCGCAGGACGGAACCGCGATCCTGGTTCCGGCGTCGCAGCTCGACAAGGCGCGGCTGGCGACGGCGGCAAAGGGCGGCGTGCGCAGCGGGCGTATGGGCTTCGAGCTCTTCGACAAGCCTAACTGGGTGGGTTCGGAGTTCGATGAGCAGGTGAACTACCAGCGCGCGATGGAGGGCGAGCTGGAGCACACGGTCGGTACGCTTGCCGACGTGGAGTCGGCACGCGTGCACCTGGTGCTGCCGCATGAGTCCCTGTTTCGCGAGGAGGAGCGCCCGGCCAAGGCTTCCGTCGTGCTTAAACTGCGCCATGGAGGACTGGCCGAAGGGGAAGCCGAGTCGATCCGCAATCTTGTGGCCTCGGCGGTGGATGGCCTTGCGCCGGATCGAGTGGTGCTGGTGGATGCGGCAGGCCATCTGCCACTCGGGCCAAAGACTCCGGAGGCACTTCGGCTGAACGCCGAGCAGGCGCTCGAAGAGAAGCTGATTGCGACGATGGAGCCGGTGATTGGATCTGGCAACGTGAGGGCATCTGTCACGCTGGATTTCGATCCCCAAGCCACCGACGAGACGCGGGAGACGTACGATCCGAGCCAGAGCGCCGCGCTTTCGATGCAGAGGACCCAGCAGACCAGCGGTCCTCAACCGGTTGCGGCCGGGATTCCTGGAGCGGCGTCGAACGCGCCGAACACGCAAAATCTGCCCGTCTATCCCAAGCAGACGACGCCGGCGGAGAGTTCAACCACCGAGTCGGGCACGTACGGGGTGTCCAAAACGGTGCGGCATACGGTCGAGGATCCTGGCCGGTTGCGCCGTCTCACCGCCGCCATCGTGGTCAACGACAAACTGATTCGCCCGGCGGGCAAGGGCGGAGCGGCCCAGTGGCAACCCTGGACCCAGAGCGACCTGCGGAACCTGACCGCGCTGGCACAGGCCGCGGTTGGATTCGACCCTGCGCGGGGAGACGTGGTGACGGTGCAGGATATGGCCTTCGAGGAGAATCGGACGCTGCAGCCAGTTCCCATGCCGCAACGCGTGCTGAACGCGGTGGCGGGCGAGCCGCTGCTCATCAAGTACATCGCGCTGGTGGCAGGGCTGGTCATCGTCGTTCTGCTGGGTGTGCGCCCGGCGCTGCGGACGGCGCAGGCGGCGCTGCAGGCGGGCCGCACCCTGGGAACTGGGGGCCCTGTGCACGAGCTGCATGGCCGGCCGGTCGAAACCGGCGGGCTTCAGCCTCCCGCGCCTGCGATGTCGGATCCCGAGCGATTGCGATCCCAGGAGATCCTCGAACAGGTGACCGGCCACCTGCGCCGAGAGCCGGCACAGAGTTCGCGGCTGCTGCAAAGCTGGATCCACTCGGAGTAGCTGCAACGCAGCGGCCAGGATGAGGGGAAAGGAGGAAGCGGATGGGGGGAGAGTCCTACGATGCAGGATCGATGCGGAAGCGCCAGGCGGCTTCCCTGACAGGGGCGCGCAAAGCCGCCGTCCTGCTGGTGGCCGTCGGGGAGGGCCTGGCGAAACAGATTCTCCGCGACCTTCCCGAGACCGACGTGCAGCGCATCACCGAGGAGTTGGCCGACCTGCGCGGCGTGACGCCCGACCTCTCCGGGGAGGTGCTGGAAGAGTTCTGGGAGATGCTGGAGACCCAGAACTTCATGGTTCATGGTGGGCTGGACTATGCCAGCCGGCTGCTGGTGGAAACGTTTGGCAAGCAGCGCGCCGAGGATTTGCTTCTGCTGGTTCGCCGTTCGCAGGAAGAAGCGCAGGGCAACCTGGCAAAGCTCCAGCGCACCGACCCGCAGCAGCTCGGCAAGCTGCTCGACGCCGAGCATCCACAGACAATTGCCCTCGTGCTGGCGCATCTGGATCCGAGGCGCGCCTCGCAGGTTCTCGACAACCTCAGCGAAGAAAACAAGGTGGTCTCCATTCAACGGCTGGCTGAGATGCGGCAGTTCTCGCCGGAGATGGCGCAGAAGGTAGCGCATATCCTGCACCGGCGGCTGGAGAGCGTGGGTGATACGGCGCGCAGAAGCTACTCGGGATTCAAGGCGGTCGCCGACCTGCTGAACCGCGTGCCTGCCGAGGAATCCAAAAAGATCCTGGAGACGATTGAAGACGGCCAGCCGGAGCTGGCGCTCAGCATCCGGAATCTGATGTTCACGTTCGAGGATCTGGTCACGGTTCCTCCCACAACGATTCGAGAGATTGTTGCCGGCGTGGACAAGCGGCAACTGGCCATGGCATTGCGCGGCGCGAACGAGGCGCTGCGCGCGCAGATTTTCAGCTCCATGAGCTCCCGCGCCGTCGAGATGCTCAAGGAGGATATGGAGGTTCTTGGCCCCGTCCGCTCCCGCGAGGTGGCGCAGGCACAGCAGGAGATTCTGAATCTTGCGCGCAGGCTGGAGAGCGAAGGCAAGGTGGTGCTGAAGCTGGAAACCGGGGACGAGATGCTGGCCTGATGCGTCCTTCGTACAACGACCGAGAGGAAGGGAAAGACCCCGTGGAACGGGATGCGATGACGAGGATCGTGAGTTTTGAATACCCGGATCATCCTGCGCCGGCGTCGCCGGTTCTGGAGGCTCTGGGACTGTCTCGACCGCCTTCATCCGGCGCAACGCGAACTCTCCGCGCAGCTGACAAATCGAGCAACCCGGCCGTTGAATCCCGGATCGCCGAGGAGAAGCAACGGAGCTTCGAAACCGGGCGTGCGCAGGGCATCGAAGAGGGCAGGCGCAGCGAGCGCGAGGCGCAGAGGGCAGCCCTGCAGGCTGAAGAATCGCGGCGTCGAGCACAGGTCGCCGCCGTAGTCACGCGGATGGACGAAGAGCGTGAACGGTACATGCATGCGGTCGAGCAGGAGGTGGTGAGCCTGGCGCTGGCAATCGCAGCGCGCATTCTGCGCCGCGAGGCGCAGATGGATCCGCTGCTTTTGACCGGCGCGGTGCGGGTCGCACTCGGCCAGTTGACGCGCACCTCGGAGGCGCGCCTGAAGGTTCCCGCCGCGGAAGCGGCAATGTGGCAGGAAACGATCGTGCACCTGCCGAATCTCGCCGTCCGGCCAGCAATTGTTCCGATGGCTGAAATGGACGCCGGCGAATGCGAACTGGAGACGACGCTCGGTTCGGTGGACCTCGGGCTCCGTGCGCAGCTGGCGGAGATCGAGCGCGGATTTTTTGACCGGGTGGGCAGAGAGCGCCGCGTCGAGCAGGTACAGGCTCCCAGCGAATCGCATGCAGCCCAGGAGCAGACGGCATGACAACGTTGCTTGCCAGTTATACGGCGCGCCTGCAGCGCAGGCAGCCCTGGCTCTGGCGCGGGCAGGTGGTCGAGTCCATCGGCCAGACCGTGGAATCCGCCGGCCCGCTGGCTTCGGTCGGCGAATGCTGCGAGGTCGTGGACGGCAACGGCGGCACGCATGCGGCTGAGGTGATCGGCTTTCGCGGCGCGCATCTGCTGTCGATGCCGGTCGAGACAACCGAGGGTGTGCGGTTCGGCGATACGGTGATCGCTCTCGGCACGCACCCGGAGATCCAAGCCGGTCCCGGCCTGTTGGGCCGTGTGCTGGATGCGGAGGGCCAGCCCATTGACGGCCGGCGTCTACCGCCGCTCGGCTCCTGCCTGCCGCTCGAGGGCGTGGTGTGCAGCCCTCTCGACCGGGTTCCCATCCGGACGCCTCTCGCCACCGGAATTCGCGTGATGGACGGCATGCTGACCGTGGGGCGCGGACAGCGCGTGGGCATCTTCGGCGGGTCAGGCGTCGGAAAGAGCACGCTGATTGGAATGATGACGCGCAACACCGAAGCGGATGTCACCGTGGTGGGACTGGTGGGCGAGCGCGGTCGCGAGGTTGCCGAATTCCTCGAAGACTCGCTTGGAGCAGAGGGCCGCGCGCGTTCTGTGGTGCTGGTCTCAACCTCCGATCAGTCGCCTCTGCTGAGGATGCGCGCCGCGCTGGCGGCAACCACAGT
Organism: Acidobacteriota bacterium; assembly: GCA_028873155.1. GTDB lineage: Bacteria > Acidobacteriota > Terriglobia > Terriglobales > Acidobacteriaceae > Telmatobacter. The sequence continues at coordinate 2,243 of JAGWML010000143.1, read as the reverse complement.
GGCCGAGTATTTTGCCGCCCAGGGCAGGCATGTTCTCCTGGTCCTCGATTCGCTGACGCGCTTTGCCATGGCGGCGCGCGAGATTGGCCTGGCAGCGGGCGAACCGCCCACGGCCAAGGGCTATACGCCCTCAGTCTTCACACGGCTGGCGCGGCTCATCGAACGCAGCGGCCAGTTCCAGTCCGGCTCGATTACCGCGTTTTATACGGTGCTGATGGAAGGCGACGATCAGCAGGATCCGCTGGTGGACGCGGTGCGGTCGATGCTCGATGGCCACGTGGTGCTCTCACGCACGCTTGCGTCGGAGGGCTGGTACCCGCCGGTGCAGGCACTGGACTCGATCAGCCGCCTCATGCCCGCTGTCGCAGACGAGGCGCATCGCAACCAGGCTGCGCTGGTGCGCAGGCTGGTTGCGGTCTATGCGCGGTCGGAGGACCTGGTGCGCATCGGCGCGTACAAGCCAGGAGCGGACCCCGAACTGGACCGCGCCCTCAGCGCCCGCGACAGGATTCGAGCATTTGTGACGCAGAGCGCGACCGAAAGGAATACTTTCGCCGAGACCCGCAAGCGACTTGCGGAACTGGCCGCGGAGATCTGACCGTGCATGGGTCCTCGGCCATCCGCAGACTCCTTCGCATCCGTGCGCTCGAGGAGGAACAGAGCCGAATGGTGCTGGAAGCAGCGGAGGCCGAGGTGAAGAGGCTGCAGTCCGCGCTCGGGTCGGTGCGTCAGAGCGAGCACCAGGGAAGGGAACTTCTGACCCGCGGCGTGCAGGACGGCGAGCCCACCGACCGCATCGCGGGAGTGGAGCAGATTCGCGCCTGCGAACAGGCTGCTGCCTGGATTGCGGGCCGCACGCTTCAGGCCGAGGCTGAGGCGGGGACGCGACGAAGCGCCTTCGTGGAGAAGAGAATTCAGCGCAGGCAGGCCGAGTCGCTGCACGATGCAGCGATCTCCCAATCTCTGCATCGCGACGAAAAGCGGATGCAGCAGATGCAGGACGAATGGCACCTGATGCGACGCAGAGAGACCCAGCAGAGCGGAGACGATGCAGCAGCAGCGCAGGCAAAGGGAGACGGCACAGCGGAACAAAGCCTGGAAAAGCCTGGGAGATCTCGGCTCTGAAGCTTTTCCAATCCTTTGTCTTCTCCTTTGGCACACCGGCTGCATGGTGGACGGGCATGGCCGTAGCCCCCAATCTCCAACCCGTGTCTGGCACCGTACCACACGGAGCAGAGATCCGGGCCGGCCTTCAGGCCGGTATCAATACTCGCCTTGACACAGGACTGAATGCAGGACTGAATACAGGACTGGATGCAGAAACTGCTCCGTCGCCGTCGATCGAAGGAGCCGAGTGGTCCGCGGGCGGAAACATGGTCTCCGTCAGCCTTGCACCGGGCGACCGCTGGAAGGCGACCTTGTCGATGGCTGGAGTGAATCGAGAATCTTCCGAGGCATCTCTTCCCAGCGCCTGCACCGCCGCATCTGTGAATCCAGCCCCAGCATCGCCGGCCGGCACGCCGGTAACGATGGCTCCAGGCTGGCGGCCGATGGCCCTCCCATCCGCACAGGCAGCGGCAAAGCTGAACGGAGCGCACTCAGCACCGTTCACTGCCGCAGCAGCTTTCCACTCGGGCAACAAAGCAGACAAGCCGCAGCAAGTCGCGGCGGCGAAGCACGAAAGGAAGCCGAAGAGTGCGGCGTCTTCGACCGCGCCGTCCGCAGCGCTTTCGCTTCGCGCAGCCCTCGCGCCGCAGCCTGAGGCACTCCAACAGATGCCTTCGCTTCCGGCAAGTGCCGAACCATCCGCCGCCCCGGTCGCGCATGCGACACAGACGGGCTTCTCCCGCGCGCCGGTCATCGGTCCTCTCGAGTTGGCGGCGCCGGCAGCGTCTCTCTTTGCCGCGGCATCCGGACAGCCCGCTCCACGAGCAGAACGCCCGTCCGCATCTCCGCCTTCCACCACGGTCGTCGGCGCCGTTCTTTCGCCGGCATTCGGGACTCTGCACACGGCTCGCGTCGATGGGATGGAAGCGGGAATCGATTCTTCGGCTGGGAAAGAGGTCACCCGGCAATCCCAGACCGGCGCGGACTCGTTGCATGAGCCAGCGTCTTCAACGGCTGCGACGGAAGCTGGAGTGGCTCCTTCCAGCGCGGTAGGCGTTGCGCAGCGCGCGTCCTCGTCCAGCGACAAGGCCGCGCAGCTGAGCGCAGCGCCAGCCGGCGGCGCGAAGCCCACAGGA
>JAGWML010000142.1 GCA_028873155.1 Acidobacteriota bacterium | reverse complement strand
AGGAACGGCGCTGGCGTATTCGGCGGCTGTGAAGCTGGTTGTGGTCCCAGTGCATCTGTGGCGGCGTACCATCGCGTGGCGCACGCTGGGCCTGATGCTGGCGACGGGTCTTCCCGGGGTGGTGATCGGCGCGTTGCTCTTTCGCAGGGTGGCCCACATCCAGGCAGACGCCATCTGGCTCTACCTTGCGCTCGGCGTGATGATTGCCTTTCCTTCGGCGTGGACTATCTACCGGCATTTTCGTCCTTCTGCATTGCACGATGGACGCAAACGCCGCCCTCGCCTGCTGGCACTGGCGATGTTACCGGTGGGCGCGGAGGTCGGCTTCTCATCCTCGGGCGCCGGCGCGCTCGGCACGCTGGCGCTGATGTGCTGCACGCCGCTGGAGACGACGCGGATCGTGGGCACCGATCTCGCTTTCGGCCTGTGCCTGGCACTGGTAGGTGGCGGCATGCACCTCAGTGGCGGTGCAGTGGACCTTGTGCTGCTGCAACGACTCGTGGCCGGCGGCGTCCTGGGAGCAATTGTCGGTGCAAGCCTCGCGTCGCACATTCCCGCGCGGGCCATGCGGCTCGCGCTCTCACTGTGGCTCCTTGCGATGGGCATGCAGCTCTGCTGGCAGGCCTTTGCTCAAGCCGCTAACTGAGGGCAGTCCCAGAGAGCAGCCTGCGGCGCGTCGCGTAGAATGCGTACGATGACCGCACCACTGCTTGCCCAATGGATGCTGACGACACTGGCTGCTGGACAGGGGATTGCGCCTGTGTTGATCGATCTGAATCGCACGCATGCGACGCATCCTCTGTGGCCGGGCCATGCACGCTTTCACCTGGTAGCGCAGGTGGTGGCAGGCGCGGCGACCAGCGCCGTCGAGATCGCGCTGTTATGGTTGCCAGGTCCGTGGCAGCGGGAGCGCTTCATGCTTGCGGCATTCCTATCGGCCGCGCCTCTGCTTGGCTATGTAATCGCAATGCTCACGCGGCGCATGTATCGGGGGACGCTAAGCGACCCTCAGGGGATTCCGCCAGTCCGTATCCGCACCCGTAAGGGCGTCATCGAGTTTGAGAGCAACATCGCGGTGATCGCGGTGGCGGTCATCTGGCTGGCTGCGGCCGTCGCATTGTATTGATCCGCACAGCAACGGAAGCAGCGCGATGAGCAAGAAACGAGAGCGCCGAATACCCTCGCAGGTCTCCGGCGCTCTCCGGGTGTTCTCATAGCTCATCGAATCTGACGCCATCCATCTGCACGAAGCGATGAATCTTTGGCATTCTCCAGAGAGTGCGGCTGCCAGCCTGACCGTCCGTTTTGCCTTGGAGTTTCTTCTCAGGCGCCTTTGCGGTCGAGCCGCACAGGTTCCGTCGCAGTCACTCTTCGGTTCAACGTCCGCAAAGGGCTGGTGGCACGTCCCTGTCATCCACCAAACTTTGCATCGCCCTGCGAGACGGGAACGAAGCCTTCGATCTTGACCAGTTGTGCAATTCCTCGCGAAGCGCTGAATCACTCTTCCGGCTTCATTTCGAATTCTGCATCTTCCGAACTGTTCGCCGATGCTTTGTCCGCTGCCAGCGAAGCTGAATCCACAGTGAAACTGCTGATCCAAATCCGTTTTGCTGCGAAGCCCACATCTACCGTTCAGGCCGGAAACGTCGTTTCCAATTCCCTACAGGTTCACCAACTGGTGAGAAGATGCGCCTGTTGCACCTGTGAATTCAAGTGCAAAAAACAGATTTATCTGTGGATATCACCATGAGAGGTGCAGTCAATGAATTTTTGTGTGAAGGGAACAGGAAAACAGACCGGGAAGGAATGAACCTAGTTCCGAAGGAGCGGGAAGACCGCGCCGCGCTGCGTCGGCCTGGCTAAACCGACGCGGAAGAATCGATGCTGAAATTCGAATATCCACGCGCCTGACCGTTGATTTCCTCTCGCAACTCGGTCCAGAGGTCGTCGGGGATCTTGAGAAAAACCTCGACAACGGCGGGATCGAATTGGGAGCCGGAGCAGCGAAGGATTTCAGCGCGTGCGGCATCAAATGTGCGGGCGCCTCGATAAGGCCTGTCGCTGGTGATGGCGTCCAGCGTGTCGGCGACGGCGAAGATGCGCGCGCCGATGGGGATCTCTGTTCCCTTCAGCTTGCTGGGGTAACCGCTGCCGTCGAAATGCTCCTGGTGTGTGTAGACGATGGCCGCGGCGTCGCGGAGAAACGGAATCTTGCGCAGCATGTTGTAGCCGCGTGCGCAGTGGTCCCGCATAATCTCCTGCTCTTGCGGAGTGAGCTTGCCCGGCTTGCGGAGGATCTCATCCGGAATAGCCATCTTGCCAATATCGTGAAGAAAGGCGCCGCGCGCGATGATTCGGATCTCGGCGGGAGAAATGCCCATGGCGCGCGCCAGCGCGATGGTGTAGGCGGTGACGCGCTTGGAGTGGCCTTCTGTCTCAGAGTCTTTGAGGTCAAGTGCGTCGCCAAGGGCCTCCAGAGTAATGTCGTAGGAGTGCTCGAGGTCGTCCATGGCCTGGCGCAGCATTTCGGTGCGTGCGCGCACAATCTCTTCGAGATTCTGCTGGTACTTCTGGTCATCCTGAAGAGACTTGCGGTGCGCCAGAGCGCGTTTGACGGTAGCAATCAGGTGCTCGCGCTCGAAGGGTTTGAGGAGGTAGTCGAACGCGCCGCGACGCATGGAGTCGATGGCAACGCTGATGTCGTGAACAGCGCTGACCATGACAACGGGAAGCTCGCGGTGATGAAGGCAAATGCGCTCCAGCAGCGCAATGCCGTTGCCGTCCTGCATGACGATGTCCGTGAGCACGAGATCGAAGGGGGATTCCTCGATCATCTCCATCGCCTTGGAGCCGCTCTCAGCCAGAGAGACCTCATAGCCGCTGTGCTCCAGCGTTGCCCCAATCATGGACCGTACCGGCGCTTCATCGTCGACGACGAGGATGCGGGCATTCGTGACTGCTTTAGCGCTCATACGCGATCCTCATGCCCGGCCTGAGTACAGACTTTCCAGGTTGCGGGGGCCCATGAACCGGATGGATACCGCCGAATCAACGGACTCATCCTGCGACCCAATACTATGCTGGCCGCGAATTCGGACTGGATGTTGCCGGCTTCCCTACACCGGGCGCTGCCTGTGCAGGATGATGAGATCAAACCGGGTTAACCAATACAACCAAATGAGTCAATCGGGGCCGGCAGCAGGCGATCCACTCCAGGAGCTGATGAAGCTTTCGTCAGTGCATGAACGATGCACTCTGCCCAGGGATTGCGCGTAACCCGAAGGTACATGCTCTGATACCGGTGCGCAAGCGCTTCCCGCCTACGAATCAAAATGTGCAAGCCGCGGCGTTGGAAGGCGGGAAACTGCGGGTACCCTCGCGCAGATCCTTGCCGGGAGTTTGCCATGGGAAGCATCGACTTCAGTCTGTTGCGTGCGCGCTGTGCGACTTCCTATGGCATCTTGCGCTGGCGCTCCCTGCGCGCCTCAACCCAGCCCTCCTTTATGACCTGCTGTGCCCTGCCGACAGCCAGAGCCCCCGCTGGAACATCCTTGGTAATGCACGAGCCCGCGCCAATGTACGCTCCATCGCCGATGGCCACAGGCGCCACGAGGGTGGAGTCGCTGCCGACGAAGGCGCCTTCCCCAATTCGTGTGGTGTGCTTATGCACGCCATCGTAGTTGCACGTAATCACGCCCGCCCCAATGTTGCTTCCCGCCCCCACCTCGGCATCGCCCAGGTAGGAGAGGTGATTTGCCTTGGCTCCCTTGCCAAGTCGTGCCTTCTTGGTTTCGACGAAGTTGCCAAGATGCGCGTCCTCGCCAATCTCACTGCCCGGACGCAGATGCGAAAACGGCCCGATCTTTGCGCCGCGGGCCACCATACTTTCCGCAAGCACGCAGTGTTGCCGCACGAGCACTTCGTCTCCTAACGTGCAGTTATCAATCACAGAATACGACCGGATGCGGCACTCGGTTCCAATCTTGGTGTGCCCCAAAAGTTGTACAAAAGGCTCGATGATCGTATCAGGAGCGACTTCCACCTCGGCGTCGATGACGCAGGTCTCCGGATGCAGAATGGTGACGCCGGCGGCCATAAGGCGGCGTGCGGTTGCAGAGCGGAGTGCAGCGTCCAGCAGCATCATCTCGGCGATGGTATTGGCGCCGAGCACTTCCGTGGCGTCCGCGGCCTGGATGGCAACGACGCGTTCGCCGGCGGCGCGGAGAAGGCCGGCGAGATCGGTGAGATAGAGCTCGCGATGCGCGTTTTCGGCATTCAACCTGCCCAGATGCCCAAGCAATGCCGCGGTCTGGAAGGCGTAGATGCCCGAGTTGATTTCGCGGATGGAATGCTGTGCAGCAGAGAGCGCCTTCTGCTCGACGATCGCCTCGACGTCGGGTGAGCCCTCTGCGCGGCGCACGATTCGCCCATAGCCGGTGGGATCCTGCGGCGCGGCGGTGAGGATGGTCATGGCCGCGTGCTCCAGCTGATGGAACTGCCAGAGCTTCTCGATGGTCTCATGCCGGATGAGCGGAACGTCGCCGGAGAGCACGATCACGTTTGTGTAGCTCTCGATGGACTTGCTCGCGCACTGCATGGCATGCCCGGTGCCGCGCTGCTCGGTCTGTTCGACGAACTGGACTCCGGTGGACTCGACCGCGGCGCGCACGCGGTCCGCCTGGTGGCCGATGACGACATAGATGTCAGCCGGGGCGACGATGCGGGTGGCCGCGCCAATGACGTGGCTCAGCAGGGGCTTTCCGCCAACCTCATGCAGCACCTTGGGGCGACGCGAGTTGAGCCGCGTGCCTTTGCCGGCCGCCAGAATCACTACCGCCAGTCGCGACGTACGTGCGGGACCGCAACCCTCGATTCTGCTCACTGCTTCTTCTCCATTGCCGCAGCGGGTGCGGCCATTGGAATGGTGATGTCAATGGGATGGACGGCTCCCATGCTGAGGGCCTCGAGTCCGGGCTGGATCTCAGCCTGATTGCCGACGACAAGTACGGCGAGCTTGTCCGGATGGATGTACTTCTTGGCAACACGATCAAGATCCGGGATGTTCACCTTTTCGATGGCCGCCTTGTACGTTTCGAGGTAGTCGGCCGGGTATCCGTAGAACTCAAGGCGCACACGCTCGGCGAGAACCTTTTCGCGCGTGTCATAGAGGAATAGGAACGAGTTGAGAATGTCGTCCTTGGCGCGCTTCAGCTCCTCCTCGGTAAACGGGCGCGTGGTGAGTCCTGCGATCTCCGCTTCTGCGGCTTTTGTGGCGTCCACAGTGGAAACGCTCTTGGTCATCGCCACGACGCGGAACGCACCGGGATGGTCATAGGAGTAGCCGTAGCCGCCCCCGACGGCGTACGCGAGACCCAATTTGGTGCGCACTGTCTGGAAGAGACGGCTGCCGAAGCCGCCGCCGAGGATGTCATTCATCACGGCGAGCGTCGGAACGTCGGGATTGTTGCGCTCCGTGCCGAGGCCAGCGATCTGCACGTTGGACTGGTTCACGTCCTGTTTGTTGATGAAATAGACGCCGGGCTTTGGGCCGTCAAAGGTTTCATGGCGCACCGACAGAGGTTTGGCGGCGGGCAAGCCCTCAAAGGTGGCGCGCAGCTTGGCTTCCATCTGCGCAGGGTCGAAGTCGCCGCTGACGGCGACGATGAGTTTGCCGCCGATGGTGCGGTCATGCCATGCCTTCAGGTCGTCCAAGGTCACGCCGGCGATGGTGGCGAGCTCTGCCTGACGTGCGTACGGACTGGATGCGCCATAGATGAGCTTGCGCGCTTCGCGGCTGGCGATCTCGCCTTCATCGTCGTTGCGTCGCACGATGCCGGTTGCTTCCTGCTGCTTGGCGAGCGAGAGCTTGTCGTCGTTGAATTGGGGGTGGAACAAGAGATCGATGGCGAGGTCGTAGACCTGGCCGGCATCGCCCTTCAGCGAGTCCCATGACAACATCGTTGAGTCGATGTCGCCCGCGGTCTCAATATGCGCGGCCTTGGATTCGAGCAGGTCGTCCATGGAGTCGCCGCTCATCTTCGCCGTGCCGCTGGTGCGCCACGCCTGTCCGTAGAGATCGACAAGGCCCAGCTTGCCGGCGTCTTCGTCGCGCGAACCTCCAGGAATAAACACGGAGCCATTGATGAACGGCAGCTCGTGGTCCTCCTGCAGGAAAAGCACGATGCCGTTCTTCAACTCGATGCGTTTGGGCTGCTGAGGATGGAACGGATGCAAAGCTGGAACAGGAATCTGCTCCCATGGCTTGCTCTGCTGGGCGGGAAGAACACAGGAAATCATCGCCGCGCAGGCGGCAAAAACAACAGTCCGTGTCCATGCATGAATCGACGTGGGCGTCTTCATCACTGTGCGCCTCCATTGTGCTGAGCCGGCTGCTGAGGTGCCGCTGCGTTGGTGAAGTCAATCTCAGCCGAGGTGCGGTTGGAGTCGACAAAAATCTTGTTGGCGACACGGCGAATGTCGGCCTTGGTCACCTTGTCCACACGATCGAGCTGCAGGAAGAGCTCACGCCAGTCTCCATAGCGCGTCTGGTACTCGGACAGCGCATTGGCGAGGCCCTGGTTGTCTGCGAGCCCGCGCAGCAGGTCGGCCTTTGCGCGAGTCTTGTACATGGCAAGTTCTTCGTCGGTTATGTCCGCGGTCTTCAGCTTCTCGATCTCCTTGTGAATGGCGTCGCGCATCTCCGCATCGGTGTGGCCCGGCAGCGGAACGGCGTAGAAGGAGAACAGACTGGGATACTTTGCGCCAGGGAATGGGCTAAAGCCTTCGGCTTCCGCGGCAATCTGCTGCTTTTCCACTAGGCTGCGGTAGAGGCGCGAGACGCGGCCATTGGACATGATGTCCTGAATGGCGTCATAGACAGCGTCGTCGGGGTCGCGGTAGCTGGGACGATGATAGCCCTCGATATAGAAGGGCTGCGTGGCTTCGCGAATGGTGACCGATTTCTCGGCGAACTGCTTCGGCTCGACGGTCGTCAGATCCTCCGGCTTGGGTCCGGCCGGCACTTTGCTGAAATGCGTTTCGAGCATGGGCAGGGCGTTGGTGGCGTTGATGTCGCCGACAATCGCGATCACGATATTCGATCCCACATAATACTTCCTGTGAAACGCCATAGCCTCCGTGGCGGAGAGCTGGGCGACCTCGCTGGGCCAGCCGATGCTGCTGCGGCCATAGGGGTGCGCGACGTATGCCGTGGCGAGAAACTGCTCGACAAGCCGGCCGATGGGGTTGGAGTCGGTGCGCATGCGGCGCTCTTCGAGCACCACGTCCCGCTCCTTGTAGAACTCGCGCGGTACTGTGTCGCTGAGACGTCCGCTCTCCAGCCAGGCCCATAGCTCAAGACGGTTTTCCGGCATCGACCAGAAATACACCGTGTTGTCGAGGCCAGTCTCGGCATTCAGGCCGTTCGCGCCGTTGCGCTCTGCCACCTCAGTGAATTGATTGGGAACCACGTATTTCTGCGCCTCGGCCTGGGCGGCTTCAAAGGCCTTCTTCAACTCGGCGAGCTTCTGCGGGTCGCGGCCGACAGGCTTGAGAAACTCGGCTTCGTAAGCGCTGTTCGCTGCTTCCACCTTGGCCAGCGAGACTTTCTCCGCGGCGTAGTCGGTGGTGCCGATCTGGCTGGTGCCTTTGAAGGCCAGGTGCTCAAACATATGAGCGAGGCCGCTGTCTCCCGACGGGTCGTCCACATCTCCAGCATCAATATAAGTGGAATAGCTGAAGACCGGCGCTTCGGGCCGATTGCAGAGGATGAGGGTGAGTCCGTTCGGCAGCACCTTGACGGTCATCTTCTGCTCAAAACTTTTCAGGTCCTGAGCCCCTATGGGACCGGCTGCCAGAGCGAAGGCCATC
>JAGWML010000141.1 GCA_028873155.1 Acidobacteriota bacterium | reverse complement strand
AGCTGGAGCTGGACGCACTGGATGCCCTTCTTTTCTTCTTCGCTGCCGGCCGCCTGCGACTGCTGCTCCTTGACCACGGGCAGAGAAGGGTTCTCGTTCACAATTTGCCAGTCGGCGGGAAGGCTGTAACTGAATCCAAGGCTGCTGTGGTGGGGCAGCGAGGGGCTCTGGCCGGACGCAGCGGCGCAGGAAGCAACGAGGATGACGAGAAGAAGAGCCGCTTTCATGGCGGGCTCAGTGTACCATTGCGCTGCTGGACGGGAGCGTGACGAAGCACTAGGAGATGAGGGCGATGGACATGGCTACCGCAGCTTGTCGCGCACCTCGGGCCGGATCAAGTACAGGAAGAACAGGAGATTCAGAAGGCCCTGCACCAGGGCCGGCGCGGCGTGTTGCGCGCCGAAGACCCACAGGTTGTAGCAGGCCAGCAGAAAGACCGCCGCCAGCGCCGCTGCCCATGCCCATCGCAGCAGCAGAAACAGTCCCGCGCTGGAGGTGAGAAAGGCTGCGGAAAGCAGGAGGAACAGCACCGGGTAGTGGCCGCCGGCTACGCCGAGAATAATCACGCCCGCGAGGAGCAGCAGAAACAGACAGATGGCCGCAAGCCCCGGCAGCGGGAGCAGCCTGCGCGGCGGTTGCGGCTCTTGGGCGGTGCGTGGCTGTGTCGGCTCGGTCATAGCGTGTGCAGGTAGGCGAGCAGATCCTGAAGGTCGCTGTCGCTGAGGGGCGTGGCCGGCATCATGGTGCGGCCGTGCAGAATCACGTAGGTCAGCCGCTCATCGGTGGGCGGCATGCCGGAGGGCATCGAAGGCTGTTTGGTGAGTGCCTGCAATCCGGGACCATGCAGAGAGCTGGTGTTGGTGGGATAGTGGCAGCGTGCGCAATCGCGCTGAAAGACGGCAGCGCCTCGCGCTTCCTGCGCGGTCCACTGCGAGGCGGGCTTGGAGGGAGGCAACTGGCGGCAACCTGCAAGCGCAGCCAGAGCACCAACCGCGGCAACAAAAGGAAGAATGCGCATCTCGGTATCGATGATACCTGCCGGACCGCGCGCGGCGTTACTCGGCGGCAGCAATCGCTTCGCAGATGCGCTCGATTGCATGCGACTCCGCCTCACTGCCCGGCCGGTGGCCGTTGATCAGAATGGAAAACGCCAGCACCTTACCGCTGGAGGCGGTCAGATAACCGCTGAGCGCATTCGTCTCGTCAAGGGTACCGGTCTTTGCCCAGAGACGGCCTTTCAGGGGCGAGCTTTTGAATCGTCCGGCCAATGTCCCGTCCTCGCCCGCAATCGGAAGAGTGGCGCGCCAGGCGGTGCCCCATGCCTGCCGCGAGGCGTAGCCGAGCAACTGCGTAAAGGCGCGCGGCGTGATGCGGTCCTCGGGGCTGATGCCCGAACCGTCGTAGAAAAAGAAGTCGTCATCCTTCACGCCCGCCTGCACCAGAAACTGGCGTGTGACGCGCGTTCCCTGTTCCAGGCTGCCGTCATTGCCAAACAGACGACCCAGCGTACGCAGCAACAGCTCGGCGTGCAGGTTCTCGCTCATCTTGTTGGTCACTGCGATGTCTTCGATCGCCGGCACGGAGATGTGCGTGGCCAGCACGCGGCGGTCCTGCAGAGGCGACGCGACGGTTGCGATGGCAAGCGGAGTAAGCTGCAGCGGGCGGGCGCGTTCAGAGACAAAATCACCGTTGCCATTGGGCAGCCGGTGCGCTGCTGTAGCGGAGCCATCTACCTGAATGCCGCGCGTCAAAAGCGCCTGCTTGAAGGCCGTGGCGGTAAAGCCCGCCGGATCATCCACGGCCAGCGATGCGTGAAAGCCCTTTGCCGGCACCGTACCCCATGCTCGCACCAGCAGGCTGCCAGGTACGCGTGCGAGACCCGGATGCGCGGCGGTGTCTTCCGCGGCCACTGTGACTGTGCTGTCCAGTGTGTAGTAGTCGCTGACGGGAGTCCATTCCGTGTCAAGCCCGCTGGGAGCGGAGGCATCCGCGCGCATGCGCAGCTCGATCGTGTTGTCGTTGAAGCTGAGCGCGGAGACGGGCGCGCCGTAGCCCCACTGCAGGTCATCCCATCCCCAGCCTGCGCCGTAGGGCTCGTCGAGAAAGTAGCTGTCATCGCCCACCACATTGCCGGTCACGCTGCGCACACCGGCCTCCACTACCTGCTGCGCCAGCTTTTCGAGCGGAGTCATGGGCTGCGGTTCCGCCGTAGCCTCGGCAGGCGCTGCTTGCGCGGGGCCATTCGCCCCGGCCGGTTGAGTCCCCGCGGACGCAGGTTCGCGATAGGGATACTGGCGCGCGCTGATGGTAGGGTCGCCCGACCCGAGCAGAATCAGGTCGCCATGCAAGGTGCCGCCGGCATCTACCTCGCCCGTGGCTACGACGTTGGTCGTCCAGGTCAGCGTCTCCACTGGCAGCAGCGCAAAGGCGGCGGCGGTGGTCACCAGCTTGGCATTCGACGCGGGCGTGAACATCTTGTTGTCATTCAGCCCGTAGAGCGTCTTGCCGTCGAGCGTGGTCACGCTGATGCCAAAGAGGGAGTGGCTCAGCGCGGGGTCCGTAAGAATGGCGTCGATGCGCGAGGCCAGCGCACCGGAGCGTTCCGTCTTGGCAGATTTCTCAGCCGGGCGGCCGTGCCGGGCCTGAGCAAGGAGATTCGGCAGAGTGCCAAGCAGCGGCATCAGCAGAAAAGCGGCGGCGCGGCGCATCCTCATCATGGCGGGAAGTGTAGCAGGTGGCCGCGCCCGTAGAATGCAAGTGGGAATCTCGATCCACCGATGCAGACGCAGATGTCCAACCCGGTTCGGACTCCAGCTTCGTGGCGGTTGCGCAGCCGCACGCTTGAGCTGGGCCGGCGCACGCTGGTGATGGGCATCGTCAACGTTACGCCCGACTCCTTCAGCGACGGTGGCCGGTTCTTCGCCCCGGAGCTGGCGATCGAACATGCGTTGAGACTGCTGGATGAAGGTGCGGACATCCTCGACCTTGGCGCGGAGAGTACGCGGCCGGGTTCCCGCGCTGGCGGCACACCAGGCACCCCGGAAGCTCCGGCGGTCAGCGCGGAAGAAGAACAGAAGCGGCTGCTCCCCGTGCTCGAAGGCATTGTGAAGGCGCGACCGGACGCCGTTCTCTCAGTCGATACATACAAAGCCGCGACGGCACGCGCAGCACTGGCCGCAGGCGCCGAGGTCATCAACGACGTCAGCGGATTGGCGTGGGACGAAGGGCTGGTTGCAGTCTGCCTGGAGCCTGGCTGTGGCGTGGTGCTGACGCACACGCGTGGACGCCCGGAAGAGTGGGCCAGTCAACCCCCTCTCGCACCGGGTGCCGTTCTCGACGAGGTGCGGAGAGGGCTTGCGGCCAGTGTGGATCGAGCGTTACACGCCGGAATCGCTGCAGAGGCTCTGGTGCTCGACCCCGGCTACGGCTTTGGCAAGCGATTTGAGGAGAACTACGTCCTGCTTGCCGGGCAGGAAGAACTGCTCGTGCTGGGCCGCCCTCTGCTGGCCGGGCTCAGCCGCAAGTCGTTCCTTGGCCGCACGCTTGCGCCACTTTATCAAGGCAAGGATGCACCTGCTGATTCGCGCGAGGCGGCCAGTCTCGCCGCGATGGTTGCTGCGATTCTGCATGGGGCATCCATCGTGCGCGTCCACAGCGCGCGGGCAGCAGTGGAGGCCGCGCACATCGCCGATGCCGTGCTGGCGGCGTGCTCTAAACATCGCTCCTGACAGGCCCATCCCGTCTGCAATGGAACGGGGCTGTCGCAAAGACCCAAGGGTTTATCATCGAAGAGAACGCGGTCCGGAGTCTCCGTCCGTGGACAGACCTTTGCGCAGGAGAAGATCCTTCTGTGCAGGGGATATTCCTGCGAGAAATCGAGTAGCGATGCGAGTGAAGAGTGCGGTAGTGCTGGGCGCCCAGTGGGGCGATGAGGGCAAGGGCAAGATTGTCGATGTACTGAGCGAGCGCTTCAGCGCCGTGGCCCGGTACGCCGGAGGCCACAATGCGGGCCACACGGTGATCCACGGCGAGCAGAAGTTTGTGCTCCAGCTCATCCCCTGCGGCGTGCTGCGGCCCGGCTGCAAGGCCATCATCGGCAACGGCGTCGTGCTGGACCCAATCGCCTTTCTGCGCGAAGTCGCCAAGCTGCGCGACCTCGGCATTGATGTGGACGGGCAGCTCTTTGTCTCCAATCGCGCTCAGGTCATCCTGCCCTACCACCGCATGATCGAGCTGGCCGCCGAGAGCGCGCCGGGACGCAAGAAAATTGGCACCACCAGCCGCGGCATCGGCCCGGCCTACGAAGACAAGATGGCGCGCAACGGCCTGCGCATCGTGGATCTGCTGCGTTCCGATCTGCTCAAGACGCACATCGAGGCGGCCTGCGCGGAAAAGAACGCGATCGCGCACGCGCTCTTCGGCACAGACCCGCTGGACCCTTCGAAGATGTACGACGAGTACGTCTCCGCCGCCGAACAGGTGCGGCCATTTGTTACGGATACCGGCCGTTTGCTGCACAAGATTCTGCGCGAGGGCGGCAGCGTGATGTTCGAGGGCGCCCAGGGCACCATGCTTGACATCGATCACGGAACGTACCCGTTCGTCACCTCGTCCAGCGCCACGGCCGGCGGCGCGGCCACGGGCACCGGCGTCGGACCTACGGCGATTGGCACGGTCATCAACGTGACCAAGGCGTACGTCACGCGCGTCGGCGAGGGGCCGTTCCCGACAGAGATTCACGACCCCGTAGGTGACCACCTGCGTGCTCGCGGCAATGAATATGGCGCAGTCACGGGCCGTCCGCGGCGCTGCGGCTGGCTTGACATTCCGCTGTTGCGCTACTCCAACCAGGTGAACGGCGCCGAGTGGCTGGTCGTCACCAAAATGGATGTGCTCGACGAGCTGGATGAGATTCCGGTGTGCGTAGGCTACAAGATCGGTGACAAAGCCACGGACGAAATCCCCGCGGACGTTGCGGGCCTGGAAAGAATTGAGCCCGTCTACACGACGCTCAAGGGATGGAAGGCATCCACTGAGGGCATCACGGAGTTCGACAAGCTGCCTGCCGCTGCAAAGGAGTATCTCCGTTTTCAGGAGCGCGAGAGCGGGGCGAAGATCGGGATGATCTCCACCGGCCCCGACCGCGACCAGACGATGGTGCTTCCTGAATTTGCAGAGGCGCTCCGGGCGATTCACGGATAAACTGTACGGACCGTGGTGCGACTCCGGGCTCCGGTGAGGATTCTGCCAAGATGAAGAGCTTTCTTGTTCGTTTGAAGTTTTCCCCGGAAGACCGGGCTGAAGTTGCCGAGATTCTGCGCAATCTGGCCGAGGCATCCCGCAGGGAGCCGGGCTGCGTGAGCTACGTTCCACATCAAGCCGAGGGCGACCCGGACACGGTCGTGATCTTCGAGCAGTATGAGGATGATGCTGCCGAGGAAGCGCATCGAAAGTCTCTTCATTTCAAGGAATACGCAGTTAATGGCCTCTATCAGAAGATGCTCGAGCGTCATCGCGAAGACCTGGTAGCTCTGTTCTGATCGGCTCGGACGCATGTTTCCTCATTGCAGGCGCAAAGGGGAAACCGGCATGGTCATCGCATTGACCGTCGCGCCACTGGCGGTCTAACATCCGAATCACCAATGGGAATCCCGAAAGTGATTTCGCGAACGGGCTCGCGAGCCGGTTGGGCGTTTGCAGCCGTCCTGCTTTTGGCTTGCAGTCTGCCCGGTCGGCTCGCAGCAGCGCCCCGCGCGGAACGCCACGAACTGCGCCATGAGATTGACAAGGTCGAGGCGCAGTGGCGGCAGGCGCTGCTGCAGGGCGACGCAAAAGCGATGAGTGGCCTTCTCGCCGATGACTACATCGGGATTACCAACGACGGCACTCTTCTGTCGAAGGACGACACGCTTGCGGATCTCAGCTCCGGCGCGCTCCACTTTGATTCCATTCAGCTGTCAGACCGCAAGATCCGCTTTTACGGAGCCACCGCGCTGGTGACTTCTCGCGCGGATGTCATGGGCAAGACTCCGGATGGCCCCGTCTCCGGCAGCTTCCGCTATACACGCGTCTATGTGCGCGACGCGGCCGGTGTCTGGCATATCGTCAGCTTTGAAGCCAGCCGCATCCGCGCAGGCGCGGAGTAGAGCGAGCCGCAGACTGCCGGCAACTACAATAGGCCCATGCCCGAATTGCCTGAGGTGGAGACGATCGCGCGCGGTGTTCATGCGCGTGTGAGCGGCGATCGGATCGTGGATGTCTGGCTGGGGCGGCACCACGAGCCCTTCAAGACAGCGCCGGCAAAGATGGTCAAAGGGCTGGAAGGCCGCGTGATCCTGGCCGTGCGCCGGATCGGCAAACATATTGTCTGCGAGCTGGGCGAGGCGGGTTCCGGCCGGAAGGGCGGTTTGCAAAGATCGGTGGAACCGTCTGCGCAGTGGATTGTGCACCTTGGCATGACGGGGCGGCTGCTCGTCACCACGCCGGATGCGCCTGTCGCAGCCCACACGCATGCCCGCCTCACGCTGGCCAGTGGCAAAGAACTGCGGTTTGTCGATCCGCGCCGGTTCGGGCGTCTGGAGTGGCGCGACCTGCACAGGGAAAGGCCGTTCGCCGCTCCGGGCGCCGAGCCATTGAGCATTGGCTCCGCCGAATTTTCCGCGCTCTTCCGGAACCGAAAGCTCGCCATTAAGGCGGCGTTGCTGAACCAGACTCTCCTTGCAGGGGTGGGCAACATTTACGCCGATGAGAGCCTCTTCCGGGCGGGCCTGCGTCCGGGGCGCCGCGCCGGCCGGCTCACGCGGGCGGAGCTGGAGCGGCTGCGCCGGTCGCTGGGTGAGGTGTTGCATCAGGCGATCGAACTGGGCGGCTCCTCGGTCTCCGACTACGTGGACGCCAATGGCGTTCGAGGCTTCTTTCAACTGGAACACCGGGTCTATCAGCGCACCGGGGAGCCCTGCCGGGTCTGCGGCACCTCCGTCCGCCGGACTGTTATCGCAGGCCGGGGCACTCATTTTTGCCCGCGCTGCCAGCGATGACTGAGCGGCTCTATGGTTTTTAGAAGAAAAGCCACCATTTGCCTATTGGATTGCAGACTATCCTTCCTTTGAGCTCCATTCAAATCATTGAAAATAAAGAAAGGAAGGAATGGCCTGCTGATTGCTTATTAGAGGGTGCCAGTGATGTACAGGCTGATGAGCAATGCTGGTCAGCCCTCGAAACGACAGGCCCCCGGTAAGAGAATCGCCATCGAGCGACAGTCCCCAGATGGACCAACCGGCCGGGCAAGCCTGTGAAGGGTACGGTGGAACCACTATCGGCCCAATGAGCTGGGAGGCCAGTGACCAGCGCAGGAACGCAAAAAGCCACCGTTCGCGGTGGCTTTTTTGCGCTGGCAGGTGGCCAACCCTACTTCCCTTTTGGCCGAAATCAGCACCTCGTCAAAGCGCTTATCCCGGAGGCCATCCGAGCGCGCGCCCTCCGAGCAGGTGAAGGTGCAGGTGGTCGACCGTCTGCCCGCCGTCTTCGCCGTGGTTGATAACGACGCGATAGCCCTTGTGCAGGCCGCGTGTGCGGGCGATCTCCGCCGCCGTTCGCAAGAGGTGGCCCAGCAGAAGGCGGTCCTCATCGCGTGCGCTTGCCAGCGAGTCGAGATGCTTGCGCGGGGCGACGAGAATATGGGTCGGCGCCTTGGGGTTGATGTCCGCAAAGGCGTAGCAGTGTTCATCCTGGTAGACGGCCGTGGATGGGATTGCGCCTTCAATGATTTTGCAAAACAGGCAGCTCATAACGGCACCAGTGTACCTGACGATGCGGCGCCAGAGCGCAGCCGCTACACTGGGCCGGTATGAGGCTCTTCGTTGGCATCCCGATCGCTCCGGCAACCACGCACGCGTTGCAGGGGCTCACTGCGCGACTCCGTGCAAGCGAGGATGGGTTGCGATGGACG